>JAAZHD010000369.1 GCA_012510895.1 Clostridiales bacterium | reverse complement strand
CATTGTTTGCTGCCATTTGTTTGCACCATCTATTGCTGCTGCTTCGTAAATCTCTGTATCAAATCCTGCTATAGTTGCTATATATACAATTGAACCATTACCCGTATATTTCCATAAGTTTGCAATAACGAATATAAATGGCCAGTATTTAGGCTCCATATACCAGTCAATTGGCTCCATTCCCAGCTTTTTAAGAATGTTATTGAGCACACCTAAATCATAGTTAAATAGTGCAAAGCCCAGATAAGCCACAATCATCCAGGATAAGAAGCAGGGAAGGAAATATGTGGTCTGATATATTTTTGCCAGCCTTCGATTGGGAATTTCACTTATTATAATGGCCAGACTGACACTTGCTATAAGACCAAGTATCATGAAAGTAATGTTATATAGAACGGTATTTCTTGTAATCATAAGTGCATCAGGACTTGAGAAAAGAAACCTGAAGTTTTCTAAAGCTACCCATTCACTTCTAAAGAAGTTTTCGAGAACATCTCTTGTAAAAACCCTGTATCTTTTGAATGCAAGCAAAATACCTGGCATCGGCAGATAGTTGAAAATAAGCAGGTAAATTATGCCCGGAGCAAGCATGGAAAACATAGCAAGATGACTTTTAAAAGCTCCCGTTCTGGCGCTGACACGATTAAGCACTACCGCCAAGATAGTACTAATGATAATGATAAATTCGATTAGCATAAGAAGTTGAACACCAATCATTAAACGGGCTCCTGATTTTACAAGCCATGTAGCCATAGAAGCGGTGATATAAGAGAATAAAATAATAACTATAGATATTGGAACAGCGAGAAAAGATGGTTTATTGCGTCTTATCAGAAGTACAAAAATTAGTCCAATCACAAGAAAAACAGCAGTTGTGATAATTTGGGGTGCAGGATTTAATCCCTCAGAGCTAAACTTGGCATCCAATCCGTGCGTTCCGATTAGAAAATGAAATCCTGAGATGACATAACCCTTTTTGCCAGCTATAGAATCAAATCTAACGAAGGGCAGGAACAATGCAAGCGGCGCAATAATAGTAAGGATTTTGACGACATTCCACCAGAATTTACTTGTTAGTAAAGTGTGTTCCTTGTAAAAAGTAGTTGATGCCTTTTTGATGGCAGAAGTTTCATTCAAAACAAACACCTCCAATGTATTTGCATAGGCGAAAACGATTTAGTTCATCATCTGCTTCGTGCTGTTCCCATTTTACACCTTTTAAATATATGCATTTAATTTTATGTTTATAAATAATTGCGCCGGTGTAACAATAGTAATAAAGCAATAAACCTATATTTTACGTATAATCAATAGAAATAAAATAAACAAATTAGCTATTTCCATCCGTGCTGCGAAATATGCTTGTTCCAGTGTTAAGTTAGCTAACTTATATGTGTTTATAAAAATTGAAAGGTGCAATAGATACAAAATATAAAAATAGTATATATCTATAAATAATTGGGCAAAATATCTTTAGATATCAAGAAATAAATAACGTTGTATTTTATATTGTGTTTGATAACTTTTGCCCTGTTAAATATAAGAATACACATTTTTGGCTGTGTTGTCAACTACTTTTTTTGTTAACTATGCAATAAAGCAGAAACAGGCTTGTTTACGATAAAAAACATAAAAAATATGTTAAAATTACGGACAGGCTGCGTTATTTGGGTAAAATTGATGATTTCGTGACTGTAGTAAATAGAAAGTAATAATATTTATTATACTGGTGAAACCGGGGCTTATAGTATACTAAACTTTAAAAATCAAATGGTGTATTTTACAATATAATGTTTTGAAAAGGATTTGTTATAATGTTATAATTAAATCACATGCTAATAATATTTCAAATACTTTTATGTTTGATATCCTCCTGGTAATATTTCATTCATGGTAATGCCAACTTAGTACTATAGTATCGGCTTTGTAGTAATGTTTATAGCAGTATATAGACTTGAATGAAATTTTTATATAATTCAACTGATTTCAATAAAATAATAAGGAGGTTTTTTTATGTATAAGCAAAAAGTGCTTCCACGATGGAGGGGATTCAATCTTCTCGGAGTATTTGTAATGAATTCTCCAGGGTATTTCGAGGAGAAGGATTTCCAGATGATATCGGATCTTGGATTCGACTTCGTACGTTTGCCGCTGAACTATACTTTCTGGATTGACTATGATGATCCATTTACAATTAACGAGAGCAAACTCGACGTAGTCGACCAAGCTGTAAGATGGGGCGAGAAGTATGGAATACATGTCAATATTGCCTTCCATCGAGCACCAGGTTTTTCAGTTGCCAAGGACAGGGTTGAACCCTTCGATTTGTGGCGCGACAAGGAAGCTTTAGAAGCATTTATACTCCACTGGACAACATTTGCCCGTCGTTATAAGGGAATACCCTCATCCAAAGTAAGTTTTAACCTGGTTAATGAGCCGGCTCAGGTTGGGCCTGCTGAACATGCAGCTGTTATGCGTCCTACCGTTGCTGCTATAAGGGAGATAGATCCGGATAGGCTGATTATATTGGATGGTTTAAATTACGGTAATGTTCCAATGCCTGATCTGGGGGATTTAGCCAAGGACAATGTTGCTCAGAGCTGTCGTGCATACATACCTGGTGGTGTAACACACTACAGGGCACTATGGGTTGACCGTAAACGCGATTTCCCTGAACCTAAGTGGCCGGGAGGATATGCTGCCGACGGAATCTGGGATCGTGAAAGATTGGAGCGTCATTATGGTGCATGGGCTGCAATGGCTGAGAACTTTAACATGGGAGTTCACTGCGGTGAAGGCGGAGTATTCAGCAATACTCCTCATGACGTAGCTCTGCGCTGGCTGGAAGACGTGCTGGATATACTTAAGACTTATAACATTGGGTATGCCTTGTGGAACTTCAGAGGCGGATTTGGAATATTGGACAGCGAAAGAAAAGATGTAGACTATGTAGATTACAGAGGGCATAAGCTTGATAAGAAAATGTTAGACCTGTTGAAGAAGTATTAATATATAATTTAAGAAAGAGAGCGTCGTAATTGTTCGGCGCTCTTTTTTTATATGCGCCCGCATGTACGACAGCTTGACGGGAAAGTCCGCGCTGAATTGAGTGGACGAGTTTGCATAAAAAACGAAGTCCAACACTATCCGAACTCAAACAATAGATACTGCGAAGCGTAGAAGGTATACCACGCAGCTATAAACAGCCTTCAAATGGCGCAGTATTTACAAAATAAAAAAGAGGTAGAATAAAGTTCTACCTCTTTTTTATTTATTATTATTCTTATTTCAGATTAGCATTGAGTTCATCGATAACCGGCTGCATCTTAGGCAGTATTTCTTCGAGGAATGCGTTCCATGCGGTTTCGACGTCCTCATTGGAAGCAAGTATTTCTTTTATCTTAGCTGTTACGTCTGAGTCAAAGGCTCCGTACTGCATGAACATCTCGCCGTCAAAGGTGTTGAGCTCCCAATTCAAAGGATGAACCTTGTAATCGGAAGATGTCTGCATGAACTCATGGATGCCTTCAAATGCCTCGTAACCTTCAACCCGGTCTGTTTCTGTGGGACCTTGAAGCAGTCCCGGAGGTGTATATTCGTTGAATGCCATATCTACATATGGGCTCTTGTAGGAACCATCCGGATTCTTCTCCCACAGGATTTCCATGGTGCCGTCTTCCTTATCTTCATAATCCTTACCAGGAATACCGGCTACACGGAATCTACGTCCCTCTTCGGATGCAAGCCAGTTCCACATATCGAGGATACGATGGAACTTCTCATCATCAACATTGTGGCTGATGTTTGATACTGTCCAGTAGTCCTCTGTCTGAGTCAGCCAGAAAGTCTGGTTATCCTTGGGGCTGAGCACGATCATAGGTGCTACCTGGTCGGTGCTCTCAATTATGCCGCTGTCCAGCATCTTTGTATAGCAGCTGTTCAGCCAACCGGGACCGTTGTTGCCCAGGAACATGAATGAACGTCCGCCGTAGAAGTTATCGGCACCTTCAGAACCGCCGACAACCATCTGGTCTTTCCAGATATATCCTTCACGGTACAACTCAGCTACAAATTTCAGCTCTTCAAGATGTTCCGGAGTAGCTATATATGGTGTCCACTCACCGTCAATTTTTACATAGCCACTGCGGTCTTCAGCCATTCCCAGAATCTCCATGAATACGCCGGGGAAGGCCCATGCTTCTGAAGTCATACCGAATGTGTTTCCAGGTCCGTTGCCACCGGGATCTTTTTCCTGTACTTCTT
>JAAZHD010000368.1 GCA_012510895.1 Clostridiales bacterium | reverse complement strand
CCTCCTCTTATATATAAAATAGAATAGCTTCCTGTTTGAAATAGTTGGAATTAATCTGTCCATACCCATAATAATACAAGAAATGAACTTTGTCAATATTTTAACAAAGAATTTTTAAAAAGTTTCTCTAAAAGAGTTGAAATATACACCTCTTGAAAACCAGCAGCAAAAGAGTATAATTTAAAAGCATTGTATTTTACTAAATCGAATCAGACAGGAGACAGTAAGATGAAAGTTGGATTGATCGGGCTGCCCATGACGGGCAAGACTACGTTTTTTAATATCCTGACAGAAAACCGTGGGGCTGACTCTGCTTCATATAAGCCCGGCGCAAATATAGGGATTGCAAAAATACCTGATCCCAGAATTGATTATCTTGCAAATGTTTACAAGCCTAAAAAGACAACTTATGCAACTTTGGAGGTAACGGATATTCAGGGAATAACCCCGGGCTCTTCCGGTAAGAACTCCTCTGCATTTCACTTTTTGGAGGCAGTGCGGCAGGTGGATGCCCTGGTTCATGTTGTACGCGCCTTTGAAAATGATGAAGTTGTTCATGTGGAGGGCAGCATAGACCCGTTAAGGGACATAGAAACGGTCAATATGGAGCTGTTGCTGGCCGACCTGGCAGTAATAGAAAATCGCATTCATCGCATAGAAACAGGCAAAAAGATAACAAAAGACAATGTGAAGGAACTGGCCGTACTGAACAAATTGAGGGAATGCCTGGAAGAAGAAAAGCTCATCAGCAGTCTTGATTTATCCGAAGAAGAGAAGTCTTTCCTTAAGGCTTACAATTTTTTAACGG
The DNA here is from genome assembly GCA_012510895.1 of Clostridiales bacterium. GTDB lineage: Bacteria > Bacillota > Clostridia > Caldicoprobacterales > DTU083 > JAAZHD01. The sequence continues at coordinate 1,029 of JAAZHD010000368.1, read as the reverse complement.
AAAGACCTATGATTCTTGCTGTTAATATGGATGATGAGCAGTTCGCCTCCGGTGACTATCCTGGAAAGGCAGAAACGGTTAAATATGCTGCAGAGAGGAATATACCTTTAATAGAGCTTTGTGCAAAGACAGAGCTGGAAATAAGTGAGCTGGAGCCTGAAGACAGTCAGCTGTTCATGCAGGACCTGGGTTTAGCGGAAACCGGCATCAGCAGGCTTGCCACAGCTGCATATGAACTCTTGGGCCTTATATCATTTCTTACTGCCGGAGAAGATGAAGTGCGGGCCTGGACCATTAAAAAGGGTACAACAGCTAAGGATGCCGGCGGGAAAATCCACTCGGATATCGCCCGTGGATTTATCAGGGCCGAGGTGGTTAAGTTCAGAGATTTTGCCGAACACGGTTCCATGGTCAGGCTCAGGGAAAAGGGTCTGGTCAGGCTGGAGGGCAAGGATGCCGTAATCGAGGACGGCGATATTATAGAATTCCGTTTCAATGTCTGATAAAAACAGGTTATTGTCAGGGAGAGGTTTTGAATACATCGGAATGACAAAGATATATAATTTATGATAAAATCAGCTTGGTGGAAATTTCAAGAAAAAACTACAAAGAAAAAGGAGCTAATGCCATGGATACAAATCTTTTCCCCCTTGCCTCACCGGAAAGTGTCGGCGTCTCATCAAAACACATACTAAACTTTATTGACAAAGCTGAAGAATATGGAATAATGCTTCACAGTGTGCTGATGATGCGGAGAGGAAAATTAATTGCCGAAGGATACTATGCCCCTTTCACCTCTGACTGGATGCATCGCATGTATTCTGTAAGCAAAACATTTGTAAGCACAGCCATAGGCCTCCTGGCGGACGAAGGCCGCATATCATTGGATGATAAGATATGCGACTATTTTAAGGACAAACTCCCGGAAAACCCCCATCCCTACATACTTGATATGGCCATCCGGGATCTGCTTATTATGGCCACCACTCACGCAGGCTCCACATACAAGCCTGAAGACAAGGACTGGGT
>JAAZHD010000367.1 GCA_012510895.1 Clostridiales bacterium | reverse complement strand
ATGTAACTGCCCTGGCAATTCCAAAATCAGCCACCTTGGCAATACCTTCTTTACTTATTAATATATTCTGTGGTTTAATATCCCGATGAACAATATTATTTTCATGGGCATGCTGAAGGCCAGCACAGATTTGTAAAGCGATATCTACTGTTTCTTCAGGTGACAGCCTACCTTTTTCTTTTATATAATCCTTTAAAGTCTTGCCATCAACGAATTCCATAACTATATAATGAGTATCATTCTCTACCCCTACATCAAAAAGATTCACAATATTAGGATGAGACAAACTGGCAACAGACTGGGACTCTTTTTGAAACCTTTCAACAAACTCTTCATTTTCTACCAAATCAGACCTCAAGATTTTTACAGCAACATATCGTTTTAAAAGGTGACATTTGGCTTTATATACAACTGCCATGCCGCCTCCACCGGTTTTCTCAAGAAGTTCGTATCTGCCGCCTAGTATCCTGCCCAGCAAAGGCGTCACCTCTCTTTCCAATCATTTTGTACCTTGCTGCGACTATGGTTATATCATCGGTTCCACCAGCCGCCAACGCCTGTTTACCTAGAACATTAACTAGTTTTTCCATCGTTGATTTCCAAGGTAAAATTTCTGTATACTCTTCTAAATTAACATAATTTGTCAAACCGTCTGTACATAACAGAACAATATCACCTTCCATTAATGTGTCTTCATAACAGTCAACCCGAAGTCTTTCTTCTGTGCCCAGAGCTCTTGTAATAATATTTTTCTTAGGATGAAAGTCTATTTCATCCTTTGTAATACTACCATTATCGAGCAGCTCCTGGACATATGAATGATCCCGGGTAATCTGACGAACTGTGTTTTTTCGTATGAGATAACACCTACTGTCACCTATGTGTGCAACATAGAGTTTTTTTTCATAAAACACTGCTACAGTAAGGGTAGTACCCATACCTGACAGCCGGGCTTCCTTTTGAGATAAAGAAAATACCTTTTTATTGGCTTCCTCTATGGAAAACAGGACTGCCGGAATGATTTCAGCTGTAGATTTAAATTTATCTCTTACCTCATCTATATATGCAGCTATGTGATTAACTGCCATTTTACTTGCCAAGTCCCCTGCATTATGGCCTCCCATACCATCAGCTACAATTAAGAAAGCAGGTTGTTCATCTGTTATTGAAATATGGTAATTATCTTCATTCGATTTCCTTGACAAGCCTCTACGACTGAATGCCCCATGTTCCACCGGAAACCCCCCTATCCTTTTTTAGTTCATTTTCTATAGTAGCATTATTAAATATATCGAAGGTTTCAAATGCTTTATCTTCATATGTTTTTTTGGCTTCAGCATTTAATGTTTCTACTTCTTCCATATATCTTGCTTTCAACTGTCCACATGCACCATCAATATCCTGCCCCATTTCTCTCCTACAGGTTACATTAATTCCTACGTTCCTAAGTATGGAAATAAATTTCTGTATTGAAACATCACTACTCGATCTCAGAACAGTGTGGGAATTTTCATTAAGAGGAATCAGGTTTACGTGACATGCAAAATTTTTTAGAATCGAAGCTAATTCCTCAGCCTGATCGGGGCCATCATTCATGCCCCTAATTAAAGCATACTCAAAAGTAATTCTTCTACCTGTATTTTCATAATAGAAACGACTAGCTTTTATTACTTCTTCGATTGAAAATGCGTTAGCTATCGGCATAATTTTTCTTCGTATTTCATCATTGGATGCATGTAGAGAAATAGCTAAGTTAATAGGAAGCTTTTCTTCTGCCAAAGCATAAATTTTTGGAACAAGTCCACAGGTTGATAGTGTTATATTACGATAGCTTAAATTAAATCCTTTTGGATCATGTATTAGTTTCAAAAATTTCATGGTGTTCGTATAATTATCCAAAGGTTCTCCGCTGCCCATTAAGACAAGATTTTTGATAACACCCCAACCTAAATCTATAATACTTTGATTAGTAAGCAAAACTTGTTCCATCATTTCTCCTGGCGTCAAATTGCGAACCAATCCATTGATAGTAGACGCACAAAAACGACATCCCATAGCGCATCCTACCTGTGTAGATAAGCAAAGGGTATTGCCATGATTATACTTCATTATAACTGATTCTATAATATTATTATCTTCTAATAAAAATAAGTATTTAATAGTATGTTGATCTTTGGAAACTATCTGATTTAACGGTTTCATACTGTTCAGTATATAATTCTCTTCCAACTTGGAAATAAGTGATATAGGAAGATTAGTCATAGAAGAAAAAGAGTTTGAGATATTCTTTGATTTAACACAGGTACGTTTTCCTTGATATAACCATCGAAAAACTTGCTCTCCTCGATACGTTTGTTCTCCCATAGCAACCATATCTGCCTTTAATTCTTCCAGAGAACGATTCAATATGTTTATTTTCTTAAACGACATCTTTATTTCTCCTCATTCTTGCTATGAAAAATCCATCTGTTAAGTGTCGTGATGGTATCAGTTGTAACATGTTATTCTGTATACTGTTCCTTAAGCTATAGGGTATATACGGCGCTGGATCCTGCAATTCATAATCTGGGTTCTTTTTTAAAAATTCGTTAATAATATTCTGATTTTCTTCCACATTTATAGTACATGTACTATATACCAAAACTCCTCCAGGCTTTACGTAATAACTACAGTTTTGCAAAATTTTCATTTGCAGAATAGTAAGTTCTTTATAGCATTTAAGAGTTAATCTTGCTTTTATATCAGGTTTTTTATAGAGCGTGCCTAATCCTGAACACGGTGCATCTACTAAAACCCTGTCAAAACATTGGTGCCATTCTTGATTATATTTTGAAGCATCAAAAACATATGACTCAATTATTTCAGAATCCATTCGTTTGCTATTCATTTTAATTAATTCAACACGATGAGGATGAATATCCAATGCACATATTCTTCCTTTTCGCAACATTTTTTCTGCCATATAGGTTGCTTTTCCTCCAGGAGCACTGCATGCATCCAATATAGATTCATTAGGCTGAGGATCTAATACTGACACAACTAGCATTGAAGACTCACCTTGCACGGTGAAAAATCCATGACGATATAATGTCAGCTTTTCTATATCACCGCCCCCGGTTATTTTAAGTGCTTCTCTCATGTAATAACCATCGCGGACTCGAAAACCGTCCTTTACAAGCTTATCTTTCAAAATTTCAGGTGATATTTTTATTGTATTTACCCGGATGGTAATACCTTCATCATCTTGTATAGGTTTCATTATAGCCTCTGCTTTTTCAATTCCATAATCATTTATCCATTTATCCGCAAGCCATAGAGGATAACTATATTGAAAAGCAAGTCTCTCCTGGATTGGCATATCAACTGTTAATGAAAGCAATTCTTTCTTTTTTCTGGATAAATTGCGCAATACACCATTAACAAATCCACTAAATGGATATAAGCCATGTAACTTACAAAGCTTCACCGCTTCATTACAAGCTGCTGAATCAGGCACCCGATCCAGGAAAAGGATCTGATATGCGCCCATTCTTAGAATGTTTCGCAGCCAAGGTTTTATCCTTTTCATGTTTGCCAGTTTTTCCAGAATCTCATCAATTGTAAACTGTTTTTCCAATGTACCGTATACCAAGCGGGTAACAAAAGCAACATCCTGATTCGTTAAAAGGTTCCTGCGCAAATTTTCCTTCAGACTAATGTTGGCATATCGCGCCTCATGATTTACCTCATAAAGCACTTTTAATGCCAATTCTCTTGCAATGCTAACTCCTTGAGCGTTTAGGTTCCTTGTGTTCGTAAGTTTTCTTTTTATGTTCTTTCCCTCTTTGCTCTCTAATCTTGTATGATGCATAAATCTCTGTTCCTCATATCATATGTTTATTGGTACTTTTGCCATCACTCTGTTTTTCCTAGGCGGATACCGGCAGTAACCTTATTGCCTCTTAAAAATTCCAGATCTGACATCACTTTGCCGCCTTCTCCTTGAAGCTGTTCCAAACGCAATACTCCTTTACCACAAGCAACCAATAGTCCATTTGTTTCATCCGCTCGCAGAACAGTTCCTGGTAATGTCTTTTCATTCGTAAAGTATTCCCTTTCGTAAACCTTCCATACTTTCAAACGTTTGCCATGTATAAATGTAAAACAGCCTGGCCATGGTGTCAAACCACGAATTAGGTTTTTGATTTTATAGGCAGTATCAGCCCAATTGATTTGACCCAAAGATTTATCAATTTTTCTGCAATATGTTGCTTTATCATGGTTTTGTGGAATACCTTTTGGTTTGCCTTTTTCAAAAAGTGAAATGGCTTCAGTTAACAGCTCGGCACCAAGATCAGCCAACCGATCATGAAGTTGTCCAGCATTTTCTGACGGCTGAATATCTATTTCCTTTTGAAGTATAATATCTCCGGTATCCATGCCTTCATCCATATATATAATAGTAATACCGGTTTTTTCTTTACCGTCAATTAATGCCTGTTGTATTGGTGAGGCTCCACGATATTCAGGCAATAAGGAGGAATGAACATTAATGCATCCCAAAGCAGGTATCTCAAGAAATTCTTTAGGTAATATTTGTCCAAATGCAGCTGTTACAACTAGATAGGGGTTAAGTTTCTTAATCTCCTCTATAAAAATATTATTATTTCTTATCTTTAACGGTTGATAAACTGCAATATTTCTTTCTAAAGCCCAAGACTTTACAGGCGGCGGTGTTATACGCTTTCCTCTGCCTTTAGTCCTGTCTGGCTGAGTAACAACCGCTATTAACTCGTGCCCGCTATTGTAAATGGCTTCCAAAGAAGGCAGCGCAAATTCAGGAGTTCCCATAAATATAATTCTCACTTCACTCTACTCTCCTATCCATCCACTTCATTAGTCTCGGGTATCATCTTATCTATAAATAGAACGCCATCCAAGTGATCTATCTCGTGGCATAAGGCTCTAGCCATTAATCCTTCTGCTTTTATCTCAATTTCCTCTCCTTCTGGATTTAATGCTTTGACTACTACTTTAGCAGGACGAGCTACTTTTCCCTTTATTCCCGGTATACTGAGGCAACCCTCATATTCAACGGATTCTCCTGCTTTACTTATAATCTCTGGGTTTATTAAAGCGTGTACTCCTTCACCTATATCCACCACAATTATTCTCTTTAATACGCCTACCTGAGGAGCAGCCAGACCAACGCCCTGTTCGTGATACATTGTATCTACCATATCAGAGATAAGCAACCTGGTCCTTTCATCTATTTTGTTAACTTTTTTTGCCTTCATTCGAAGAATATCAGATTTTTTGTAATGCTTAATTTGACGTATTGCCATATATATCATCTCTTTCTATTCTAAATTAAACTTAAAGGATTAAAATCCAAAGCTAAAGTTATGTTGTCACAATAAAACTCTTTAATCAGATTTTCAGCCAACTTGTGGTAAGCATTTCTCACAACCGAGGACTCATCTTCACGAAAACGAATCAATATCTGCCAGCGAAATCTATTTTTTATGCGTTCTATTGGAGCAACATAAGCTCCTAACTGCAGCAGACTTGATTGTAACAGTTTATCACCTTCAATTTCATTCCTAATCCATTTTACCATATTGTTTGCATATTGCACCAATTCTCTTTCGTTGTCGCTTGTCATTAATATTCTTATAATATGAGAAAATGGCGGATATTCAAACTGTTTACGTATGATTATTTCTTTTTGATAAAAACCAACATAGTCGTGTTTTGAAGCATATTTAATTGCGTAATGATCCGGCTGATAAGTCTGTATTATTACTCTGCCAGGCTTATTGCCTCTTCCAGCTCTGCCTGCTACTTGGGTAATGAGTTGGAAGGTTTTTTCGCTGCTGCGATAATCAGGCAAGTAGAGGGCAGAATCCGCTGCAAGTACACCTACTAAAGTTACATTGGGAAAATCTAATCCCTTCGCTATCATCTGCGTTCCAAGTAAGACATCGTATTCTCCCTTATCAAATGCACTTAATATACGATAGTGAGATCCTTTGCGGCTGGTTGTGTCATAATCCATACGTAAAACACGTATACCTGGAAAAATCTTTTTAATTTCTTCCTCTGCTTTTTGAGTTGCTATGCCAAAATACTTTATATATTTACTATTGCATACAGGACATACACGGGGATAATTCTCCCGATAGTCACAATAGTGACATTTTAATATCTTCTCTCTTGCATGATACGTCATAGAAACATCACAATTTGTGCATTTAATTACATATCCACATTTGCGGCAGGAAACAAATTGCGCATAGCCTCTACGGTTGAGCAAAAGTATTGCTTGCTCATTTCTTAATAAAGTTGATTTTAATGCTTTATATAGTTCGTTGCTAAATATGCTTCTGTTACCCATTTCCAGATCGCGGCGCATATCAATAATAGTCACGTAAGGAAGCGGCTGATTATCTGCACGTTTTTTCAGTTCAATAAGATGATATTCTTTTTTCTGAGCTTTGTAGTAATCTTCAAGCGCAGGAGTTGCACTTCCTAAAATTAATACCGCACCATCTGCTTCACAGCGCTTAGAAGCAACCTCAAGCGCGTGGTACCTTGGACGGACTTCAGATTTATAGCTGTCCTCATGAGCTTCATCCAGTATTATTAATCCTAATTTTTTTAAAGGTGCAAATACTGCAGATCTTGCGCCTACTACTATAGGGACTTCATTGTTGCGTATTCTTCGCCATTCATCATATCGTTCACCGATAGACAACCGACTATGAAGAACAGCTACTTTATTACCAAAACGACTTTTAAAACGATTTACAGCTTGTGGTGTCAATGAAATTTCCGGCACAAGAACAATTACTTGCCTTCCTTTGAGAAGAACTTCTTCAGCGGCTTTCATGTATATTTCTGTTTTACCACTGCCGGTTACACCATGTAATAAGATAGTTCCGCGCCCTTCCCTTATATATTGTGTAATTTCTTTAGAGGCCTTTCTTTGCTCATCATTTAATACAGGAGGTTGAGTATAAACCTGTTCTAAAGGCCAGGGATTACGATAAATTTCTTCTTCCTCCAGTCTTATATATCCTTTTTTGAGTAAAGAGCGAATGCTGGAATAGGTAGCTCCTGCACTCTTTAACAATTCATTTACAGGCATATTATCTTGTTGGTGCAAAATATTTAAAATCGCTGCCATTTGCGGAGAGCGTTTTTCTACCGAATGAATCCATTCTTCTAATGAATCAGCTCTTTCAAGATATACTACTTTTTGTGTTTTTTCTTTGACATTAAAACGCAACCCAGGTGGGATAAAACAGCGTATTGCCTCAATAAGCATACAATGGTATTCCTTTTTCATCCAAAATATCAGTGGAATTATGGATGGTTCGAAAGCTGGTTCTGGGTCAAGTACTTTTTTTATATAACGAATTTTTTCCTTTGATATATCAGTCTCATTATCTATCGTAAGTATATAACCTTGTATATTTCGCCGACCAAAAGGGACAAGCACACGAAGACCTGGCATCACATTTCTTAATAAGTCTTCAGGTATTGCATAATGATAAAGTTTATCTGTAGAAGGGTGTACTTGATCTACCACAACCCCGGCATACTTTTTTTCTTTCATCCAACTCTCCTCTTTAGCAAAAAAAGGTACCCTGTACCTTTTTAAATTCAAAGACTAAATTTAAGGCAATACTTTATATATTTCAATTTACTGCTATTCACTGCCTTCTTCGATAGGAGATCAACCCTTCTTCTACTTCGCGGATAGCGATCGATACGGGTTTATCTTTTAGCTCCTCATCATCTATCAAAGGCTTGGCACCAGCAACTAATTGTCTTGCACGCTTAGATACCTCTACTACCAATGTATATTTGCTGTCTACTCTTGAGACCAAAGACTTTAATGTTGGATATATCATTCACATATCCCTCCTCCTTGTAATTGTGCAATTAAATTTAGATTCCGGTCTACACGACATTTCTCCGCCTTGACTATTGCATCTATATTTTCTATGGCATCATTTACGCTGTCATTAACTACTACATAATTATATCTGCGGATAAAATTTATCTCCTTAAAAGCACATTTAAATCGCTTTAATACTGCATCCGGATCTTCAGTTCCACGGTTCACATTTCGTCTTCTAAGTTCTTCCATAGTAGGTGGAACAATAAAAATAAAAACTCCTTCATCAAATCGCTCTTTTATCTGTAAAGCTCCCTGAATATCAATCTCAAGTACAACGTCTCGTCCTTTTGACAGCTGTTGCTGGACATATTTTCTCGGGGTTCCATAGTAATTTCCATATACTTCTGCATACTCGAGAAAATCATTATCTTTTATCATAGCTTCAAATTCTTCTCTAGTTTTGAAGAAATAATTCTTACCATCTTGTTCATTTGGTCTAGGTGGTCTAGTAGTAACAGATACTGACAATACAGCATCAGAATTCTTTTCTAACCAACCTTTGCATATAGTACCTTTTCCTGCTCCTGATGGCCCTGAAATCACAATAAGTAATCCACTTCTCATGACTATGTTATTCCCTCCTACTGGGTTTCTTCTTCTACCAGCATATCAACAGGTTCCCTGGAGTCGAGTCGATGAGCCACTGTTTCCGGTTGCACTGCTGACAGTATCAAATGGTCACTGTCTGTTATTATTACTGCACGTGTCCTGCGTCCATATGTAGCATCAATAAGCATCCCGCGATCCCTGGCATCTTGTATTATTCGTTTGATAGGTGCAGATTCAGGACTGACAATGGCAATAATCCTATTAGCAGAAACAATATTACCAAAGCCAATATTTATAAGTTTGATCTCCATATTCCAACTCCTCGTTTTTGCTATTCGATATTTTGCACTTGTTCCCGTATCTTCTCCAACTCACTTTTTAATTCCACTACATAACTTGAAATTAATACATCTGCTGATTTAGAACCAATAGTGTTCGTCTCTCGATTCATCTCTTGAACAATAAATTCTAATTTTCTTCCTATAGAACCTCCATTTGCAATGGTATCTTTCATTTGTTTCAAATGACTTCGCAGACGAATTATTTCTTCTGTAATATTTGATCGATCTGCAAAATAGGCAATCTCAGTTTGAAATCGTGTATCGTCTAAATCAGTATTTTTTAAAAGCTCTTTTAACCTTTGTTCCAACTTTTTTCGATATTCGTCTACCACAACAGGAGAACGTTTTTCAATGGATTCAATCATCTCTTCAACATTATTGCATCTCTTTAATATATCTCGAGCAAGGAAATTACCTTCTTTTTCCTTCATCTCTGATAAAACTAAAAGGGCCTGATCCAAAGCAGAAAAAAGAAGTCGTTCCAAAACCTCTTCATCATCCGATTCTTGTATAATAAAGATGTTATCAATAGCTGATAAAATAGCCAGGTCCGGATTGTTTTCTACTTGAAATTTTTCAGACAGCGATTGGAATGCACTTTTATAAGCTTCGGCAACAGGCTCGTTCAAGGTAACAGTAAGTTGATTTTGTGCATTATTTTGATAAACAATATAAACATCAACATGTCCCCTTGCGATAGAACTCTGGATTCGCTTTCTGAATTCATCCTCACATACAGAAAAGACTCGTGGCATGCGTAAATTAATATCCAAATACCGATGATTTACAGTTTTTAACTCGACTGTAACTTCTCTGTTTTCTCCTTCAGCAATTCCTTTTCCAAAACCGGTCATACTACGAACCATAATCTACCACTCTTTTCTGTCTTACATATCTATCAAATGATCTTATGTCTTATTCTTCATAGTATTATAGCCCAGTTTCTTTTATATTTGCAAGCACTTCTCATAACTTCTCATTTTTTATTTCTACTCTCCTGATATACAGCATACTTATAAAATAGAATCTAAGGATAGTAAAAATGTATCAACAACCTGCTGAAACTTTAATTTTTGGAGGGTAAAAAATGTCATTTACCTTAACAGGTAACTCAATACTGGACTTGGCGGCATCACAAACGCTGACTATATTATATATGTCAGAAGCAGCTATCTTTATGGAAAATCTTGACGATATAGGAAGCTTTTTTTCCAGAATAAAGTCTAATCCACCAGCAGTTGCCTGGTATCAAAAAGCATCAGGCTTAAAACTAAAACGTTTATCCGACTTTGACGATCCCTGTATATTAACTACAGCATTTGGCATACAGACTTTATCATTATTATCTGATCTATTGTCTAAATAT
>JAAZHD010000366.1 GCA_012510895.1 Clostridiales bacterium | reverse complement strand
CTTAAGCGCTGAGCAGGCATTTAAAATAGGCAGATTTTTAGGATGGTATTATGGAAATATACTCTCAGGCTGCCGTGATCGTCACTATCGCCCGCGCATAGTGATAGGCAAGGACACACGGCGCTCCAGCTATATGCTTGAGTATTCCATTGCTGCCGGCATTACCGCTTCCGGGGCAGATGCTTATCTCCTGCATGTTACCACAACCCCCAGTGTTTCCTTTGTGACAAGAAGCGAACAGTTTGACTGCGGCGTTATGATTTCCGCTTCTCATAATGTATTCTCTGATAACGGTATAAAACTGGTTAACCGCTGCGGGGATAAAATGGACGACACGGTGCTTTCCTATATCGAGGCATATCTTGACGGAAATATGGAGCCTCTCGGCATAAACGAAGACCTTCCCTACGCGACCAAGGAACGCATTGGAGCGGTTATAGATTATTATTCCGGCCGTAACCGTTATATGGGATACCTGATTTCGACCGCTTCTCATTCGTATCGTGAGATGCGTATCGGGCTTGACTGCGCCAATGGTGCTGCCTGGATGATAGCACCTTCCATATTCGAGGCCTTAGGAGCGAGATTGTATGTTATTAATGCAGAGCCGGACGGAATGAATATAAACCGGGAAGCAGGTTCGACCCACATAGACGCGCTGCGCAGTTATGTAAGGGAAAATAATCTTGATGCGGGCTTTGCCTTTGACGGAGATGCAGACCGCTGCATAGCGGTGGACGAAAAGGGCAATGTGGTAAACGGCGACCATATATTATACATACTGGCAAAACGCTTAAAGGACCACAGCAGTCTTGAAAAGAACACAATTGTCACAACCAATATGTCCAACACCGGACTTTATAAGGCATTAAAGGAAGAGGGCATTGATTCTGTTACGACTGTTTCCGGGGACAAGTATGTCCGTGAGATGATGGATAAATACGGATACCAGCTTGGCGGAGAACAGTCCGGGCATATTATTATACGCAAATATGCCACCATGGGGGACGGAATTCTTACGGCAATTATGATAATGGAAGAAATTCTGGATAAAAAAACCCCCTTAAGCAAGCTGGCCGCTCCTGTGAAAATGCTGCCCCAGGTGCTTAAAAACGTGCGCGTTCACAACAAGCCTGAGGTAATAGCGGACCCGGATGTCAAGGCAAAGGTGGAGGATATAGCAAGAAAAATCGGGGATGAGGGACGAATATTCCTGCGGGAGAGCGGAACTGAACCTGTTATCCGTATTATGGTTGAATGCAGTGATAAAAAACAGTGCGAAAAATATGCTGACAGCGTTGCCGAGCTTATAAAGGAAAAGGGATATGCGTATTAAGCTTAATCCAATTTAAATTGAAAAGGAGCTGCTGCCTGAATGGAAAAACTAAAGGTAAATAAGTTGTTTGATTTGTCTCATACTCTTGCCGCACAGCTCTTGTCCGGCTGCATATACCCGTGGGAGGCACTGGAGGGTATCGGGGAGTTCATAATAAGCCTTGGAAGGTCACTGCCGAAGGATATCTACATGGAAAGAGAGCCGCAGGTCTGGATAGCAAGGGATGCGACGGTAGCGCCAAGTGCTTCTGTAACAGGACCGTGCATTATAGGCAGGGGTGCTGAGGTCCGGCACTGCGCTTTTATCCGCGGGAAGGTTCTGGTGGGCGAGGGTGCTGTTATAGGAAACTCCACAGAGCTCAAAAACTGCATTTTGTTTGATGAAGTTCAGGTTCCCCATTATAACTATGTGGGGGATTCTATACTTGGTTATAGGGCCCACATGGGTGCGGGGGCAGTTACGTCAAACGTAAAATGCGACAAGAGCAATGTGTGCGTCCGGTGCGATGGTGAAATTATGCAAACCGGGCTGCGGAAATTCGGGGCTGCCATAGGGGATCAGGTTGAGATTGGCTGCGGGGCTGTTTTGAATCCGGGAACCGTTGTAGGAAGAGGAAGCATTATTTATCCCCTTGTCCCGGTAAGGGGGTATGTACCGGAAAACAGCATTGTAAAGGATGCCGGAAAGATTGTGAAAAAAGTTTAGCTTCTCTTCTCTCCTTTCTGACAGTAATACATTATACCGGCTGATTATGGCTGTCTTTGTTTTTGTTGACGGTGTAACTGTTATGTGCTATAAGATGAATATATTCAGCAAACAGACGAGGAGAAGTGATAATAATGCCCATGGTAGACAAACCCTTAAATGAGTTAAAGGCATATAAAGGTACAAACCCGCGCCCGGCAGATTTCGATGAATACTGGGATAAAGCCATTGCAGAAATGAAAGCTGTAGATCCTGATATAGAGCTTAGAGAAGCAGCCTTTCAGACTCCCTCTGCCCTCTGCTATGATATGTACTTTACAGGAGTAGGCGGAGCCAGGATTTATTCGAAGTTTCTGCGTCCCAGAAAGATTAAAGAAAAATGTCCTGCTGTTGTTATCTTCCATGGATATTCGGGTCATGGCGGCAATTGGCAGGACAAGCTGGCATATGTTTGTGAAGGCTTCTGTGTATTTGTTATGGACGTAAGAGGCCAGGGAGGAAAATCGGAAGACACAGGCGGAGTAAAGGGAAGTACGTTAAGAGGCCATATTATCCGCGGTTTGGAAAATGAAGATCCGCATAAGCTTTTATTCAGAAACATCTTTTTGGACACCGCACAGCTGGCAGGAATTGCAATGGACATGGACATAGTGGATGAAACCAGAGTAGGCGCATTCGGCGGCAGCCAGGGCGGCGGACTTACCATAGCATGCGCGGCTTTGGAACCCAGAATAAAACGTGCGGCTCCAATTTTCCCCTTCCTCAGTGATTACAAGCGGGTTTGGGAAATGGACCTGGCAAAGGATGCGTATTATGAGTTGAATTACTATTTCAGAAACTTTGATCCCCGCCATGAAAGAGAAGATGAAATCTTTACTAAATTAGGGTACATAGATATTCAGTTTTTAGCTCCCAGAATTAAAGCAGAGGTTTTAATGGGCACAGGGCTTATGGATACAATATGTCCTCCCTCAACTCAGTTTGCAGCATATAACAAGATGAAATGCAAAAAGGAAATGAAAATATATCCTGATTTCGGCCATGAAGGCCTTCCCGGTTTTGACGATCTTATATATCAGTTCATGTTGGGCATGTAGATGGTTTAGTAGACTATACATAAAACACTCTGTAATCAACAGGGTGTTTTTTTTAAAATATCATTATGTTTATGAAGGTTCTTCTTTTAATTTGTAGAACTATCTACTATTAACAAGTCTTTATATATGGAATGGATGCGTTCCGGAAGGATCGAAGAGTAAAGAATATGGAGAGGTATGAAATAGCCGCCTTTGCCTGAGGAGGAAATGAAAAGATTTGGTTTTGTTCCGGGAAGGTGTTTGTGATGAGGGCATTTAAATACAAAAGTATTGTTTCAATAATATTATATACTTTTATTCTGTTCTTAGCAGGATGTCATGGCGGTGCTGATATGAATGTGAATATGCATGATAATAAAAAAGAAAATGATGACTTTATTCCTTTCATTGAGCCTGTAAACCCAAAGAAGGAACTTATTATATATGTGGATGATTACAAGACAAATAAAATCGGCGAGGTTTCAGATTGGAAAGCGATTACTGCAGCAATAAATGATGCTGCCCGCAAAGGGGCATCTGAACTTCGATTCAATAACAGGGTATACCATCTGGATGATCCTGATATCATGAAGTCTTCAAACGGGGGTGCTCATTTTATCCTCAGCGATTTATCTAATATGGTGATAAATGGACAGGGAGCCGAGCTGAGGTTTTATTATATTCTGGGTGCATTCAAATTTATAAATTGCAACCGGACGGCTGTCAAAAACCTTGTCATAGACTGGGATCAGCCCCTGGCATCCCCCGGTGTGGCTGAACTGGATAAAAGGGGAAGGACAGTAATCAGGGTGGCAGGAGATTATAGGGTGACATCGGATACTCCCGTCCAGGCAGTCACGGAATATGATATAAAAAAGCTGAAATGGAAAATGGACGGACTGGAGCGCTACTATCCTGAAAATGTGGAACTGGTAGGTGATAACACCTTTTACTCCCCTTCATTCAGTGTATTTAAACCGGGAACGGAAGTTTTATTAAGACATTATATTTATGACGCCCATGCCTTCGATTTTATGAAGAACAATAACAGCAACCTGCATTTTGAGGGCATTACCATCTACCAGTGTCCGGGAATGGGTTTTATAGGTGCCGGCTGCGACAGCGGGTTCAGGATTGCAGGTTGTACGATTAAAAGGCGGGAGGGGACCAATAAGCTGATTTCTACAACTGCTGATGGCATACACATTAAAGACACCATAGGGAACATCATCATAGAGGATTGTGATTTCAGCCATATGGGGGATGATGCGTTAAATATTCATGGTACCCTGATGAAGGTGGAAGAAAAACAAGACAGCAGAACACTTAAGCTGTCGGCTAAAGGATTTTATGGCGTTGTTATTGATGAAGGAGATGAGATTGCTCTATACAGAAAAGAGAATCTGGAGGAGTATGCACGCCTCACTGTTAAAAAAGGAAAGCTGAATCCCCGGGACAGCAGCATTACAATAACCTTTGACAAGGATATTCCTTCAACTTTGAAGAAGGGAGATTATGCAGGCAATCTCTCTCGGGCATCTAACAATTTTCTTATCAGAAATAATTATTTTCATGATCACAGGGCCCGGGGAATGCTGCTTCAGTCCAGCAACGGGCTTGTTATCAACAACAGGATCGAAAACGTAATGGCAGCGGCAATACAAATGACTACAGACTGCAACTATTGGGAGGAAGGCTTTGGCTGCGAAAATGTTGTAGTGAAAAACAATATAATAATAGGAGCCAACTATGCTATGTGGGAGAGAGGGCCAAGTGGACGGCACATGGCAGTAATAAACCTTGTAGTTGATACTCAAACCGGAATAGGAGATTATCCGGTTCACAAAAATATTAGAATTACGGATAATATAATAGTCGACACCCCCGGACTGGCCATATTGGCTGCCTCAGCATCAGGTGTTGTAATCAGCAATAATACAATTATAAACAGCAATACACAGCCTTTTTCTGATACAGGTGCGGGAATAAAGGCTGCAGCGCAGGGGACGATTATGGTAACCCGGGCATCAAATGTAGAAATAAGCGGAAATTACCTGAAAACTTCGATGGATGTCTGCGACAGAGGTATTTATGCAGATCCCTCAAGCACAGAGGATATAAGGATATTCAACAACCATGGGTTTGAAAAGGTAATTCAGTAAATATTAAGATTCAATGAGGAAAACAGGCCGAAAAGCTAAGAAAACAGGAATTAATCCTGTTTTCTTAGCTTTTATCTCATTATTTCATTTTCGGAGAAGGTTTGCTTTTCTGCAACTAAATAACATAACAGCCTGAATCAATGAATTACATATTGCCGAAACTGCTTATTATTTATGGATATGTCTGTTCACGGGATACCTTGACTATTATTTTCCGGATGCTGTCTTCTGATAAATGATATTTGTCTACCAGTTCCTGTATTCGCATTCCCTTGATGTACATTTGGTGTATTTCTTCATTTCTTCTTCTTATTTTATTCCGGGTGCCGTTATTTTCTCCCCAGCCTGCACGGGCATTTTTACTCTTTGGGATATAAAGCAGTTCACCCT
>JAAZHD010000365.1 GCA_012510895.1 Clostridiales bacterium | reverse complement strand
TATTAACAAGTATTTCGCTGGATTTTAGTATGTTAGACAATTATCTCATCACCGCCTCCCCTGGAAATGATTATCTCTCCGGCCTCTTCAAGCTGTCTTATGATATTTACAATCTTCTGCTGCGCGTTTTCTACATCTCTGAGCCGTACCGGCCCGAGGTATTCCAGGTCCTCCTTTATCATATCCTGCAGACGTTTTGACATGTTTGCAAATATAACCCTGCTGACTTCTTCGCTTGCACCTTTCAAAGCCAGTACCAGATCGTTGTTATCAACTTCACGGAGAAATCTCTGTATGGAACGATTATCCAGAGTCACTATATCTTCAAATACGAACATCCTCTGTCGTATCTCCTCTGCCAGTTCGCTATCCTGAAGTTCAAGATTTTCCATTATATGTTTTTCCGTACCGCGATCAACAGACAATAAAATATCAACCAATGCTTGTATACCGCCAGCATTTGTAAAGTCAGTGGTAAGCATGGCTGACAGCTTTCTTTCAAGCACCCTTTCGACTTCCTTTATAACATCCGGAGAAGTTCTATCCATCAAAGCTATTCTGGTTGCTACCTCTACTTGCTTATCCTGAGGTAAGGAAGAAATAATAGCAGCAGATTGTTCCGGCCGCAGATATGCCAGTACCAAGGCAATGGTTTGAGGGTGTTCATTCTGTATGAAATTAAGAATTTGTGAAGGATCGGCTTTTCTTACAAAATCAAATGGGCGTACCTGTAAGGAGGATGTAAGCCTGTTTATTATTTCAAGAGCCTTTTGACTCCCCAGAGCCCGTTCCAGTATATCTCTGGCATATCCAATACCGCCTTCGGATATATAATTCTGAGCAAGGCACAGCTGATAGAACTCTTCCAGCACCTGGTCTTTTATATCCGATTCTACTTTGGACAGATTGGCTATCTCCAGCGTCAACTGTTCTATTTCATCTTCACTTAAATGCTTATAGATCTCTGATGCCTTTTCTTTTCCGAGGGATATAAGAAGAATGGCAGCTTTCTCCCGTCCTGTCAGTGCTCCCTTTGTTCTTGCCATGCAAACCCTCCTACTCTTCGCTTAACCAATTTCGAAGCAATTGGGCAACAGCCGCCGGTTGTTGAGAAACCAACCTTTCCAGCTGTCTCCTTACTTGATTTTGGTCATCAGTGCTTATATCCAATTCAGGTATTTCAGGCTGCTGTTCCTGAGCAGCTGCTTCTGCCAGAAGTTCCTGGGCTGCAGCAGCTTCAGCGCGAGCCCTTCGCATTCTCAACCAGATAACTATTAGTATAATAGTCAAGACTGCTATACCTGCCAGCAACCAGAAAGCTAAACTTGTCATAAGCCCTTTCTGCTGATCCCGTCGTTCAAAACCTTCAAGAAGTTTTTCCTGAAGTGAAGTATCAAATTTCATACTATGAACCGTAATTCTTTCAAGATCCGTTCCAATGGCCGTTGCAAGTAGCTCTTTTACCTGTTGTATAATTTGCTGATCCAACGCTTCATTGTCAATTATTACAGAAATTGACAGATCTTCAACTTTTCCCTGCTGTTCTTCTATTGTCTCTTTTATTTCATTTATTTCATAATTTATAATCTCATGGCTTTTATCATAAGAACTGTCTCTGTCATATTCAAACTCTGGATACTCTGTTGTGTTTGATGGTTCTCCCACTGCACCTTCTGGTGTAACATTTCTGACACTTTCTCTTAATGTTTCTCTGCTTGCGATTATTCCATCCTCATCAGTTACAGGCTCAAATGTAACCGATTCCCTTAATCTTTTATCAAAATTCAGTTTTACATTGACGGTGGCAACAACCTTTTTATATCCAAAAACCGGTTCCAACAGATCAATTATCTGATTTTTTATCCGTTCTTCAACCTGATTTTCTAAATCAAACTGATTGTCAACTATTTGCTTGTCATCATATGACTCCCCGCTTAAAACATTCATATTTGTATCAATAATAGTTATGTTTTCATATTTTAGTCCCGGCACGCTTTTAGCAACCAGGTGAATTATATTGTTCGCCTGAATGGGAGTTATATTATAGCCCGGTTTTGTCTTTATGATTACCGAGGCAGTAACCGGAATCTCCTGACTTTTAATTACAAAGTCATCTGTCTCCGGCATAGCTATAGTAACGACGGCGTCATCCACTCCTTCAAGAAATCGAATGGATTGACTCAATCTTTCCTGGAGCTGAATAATTTGCAGCATTCTTTTCTCGTCACTAGTCTGTCCGAAGCTACTGTTGTCGAATAATATATCATAGTTAAAGCCGGAACGCGGATATCCTTCCGATGCCAACTGCATTCTCAGCTCTGCCTCTTTGTTTTTTGGAACCAATATGGTGGATGTTCCTTCGAGTTT
>JAAZHD010000364.1 GCA_012510895.1 Clostridiales bacterium | reverse complement strand
GGCCCTGATCTGCTGTTTCCAAAAGCCTAATACAACGTTCATAAGAAAAATTCAGCCTTTCTTTTATCTGCTCCTGGTATATTTCATCGATATCTTCCTCCGGATAATCAATAGTGACTTCTATATGAGCAAGCAAATTAAGCAGATCATCCCTTATTTCTTTTATATTTCCGGACAAAACCCCTTCCATCTGATTAACCGATGCCCTGGCCGCTTCCTCTGATTTAGAGGAAATCAAATCCATAACGGCTTCTGCCTGCGCCAGGTCAATCCGTCCGTTGAGAAAGGCTCTTTTTGTAAACTCTCCCGGTTCCGCCAGGCGGGCTCCCATTTTCAAGGCCAGTTCCATGATCCTGCGGACAGGAATCATTCCTCCATGACAATGGATTTCGACCACATCCTCCCTTGTATAGGTTGCAGGTGCCGGCATGTATACCAGCAAGACCTCATCCACTGTCTTGTTTTCTCCGTCTAGTATTCTGCCATAATGCATATATCTATTTTTAAATTCGCTTAGTTTTCTTCCTTTGTTGTTTACAAATAATTCCTTTGCAATCTCCTTTGCTTCCCCTCCGCTCATTCTCAGAATCGCAATTCCGCCCTCTCCCGGCGGGGTAGCCAAGGCTATAATGGTATCTCCCATCTTCATCTACTTCATCCTCATAAAACACTTTTTTCCTACCGTATATTCTAACCTAAATGCATAAATTAAGTAAATATTATATCAGACCCTGACAGTTCAGGTAACTGAAGCAGTATAAATACTTCCATAAATTTTGAAACCCAGTAATACTACTGGGTTTTGAATTTCCTTGTCATTTCATTTTACTTAAGGGTTATTATAACTTTGCGATAAGGTTCTTCTCCTTCACTGTAGGTAGTTACTTTGGGGTCTTTCTGCAAGGTGGAATGAATGACCCTCCGCTCGAAAGGATTCATAGGCTCAAGTACAATTTTCCGTTTTGTTTTAGCGACTTTATGGGCCAGTCGTTTTGCCAGTTTTCTTAAGGTTTCCTCTCTTTTGCTTCGGTAGTTTTCAGTATCAATTATGACCTTCTTATAATTATCGGAATCCTTATTTACCACCAGGCTGGTCAAATACTGAACCGCATCCAGAGTTTCGCCCCTGTGCCCGATTAATATCCCCATATTGGGCCCTTCGACCTGAACAGAAATAGTATCGTCTGTTTCTGTTACATCAACAGAGGCTTCCAAATTCATCTTCTGAAAAAGTGTGGTTAAAAAATCCCTGGCAATATCACCCATGGATCTCATGACAGAAGCTTTTATTTTTGCGTCCTGTCTGCCGAATACCCCTAAAATTCCTTTTACTGGCTCTTCCAACACCTCAATTACCAGCTGGTTTCTCGGAACTGCCAATTGTATTGCTGCTGCCAAAGTGGCTTCTTCAACAGTTTTACCGGTAACAATTACTGATTTCATTTGGAATCACCTACTTCCTTCTTGGGTGTGCTGCTCTTATTAATGATAAATTGCTGAACGATTTGATATAAGTTGGACGTTACCCAGTAAATAGCAAAGGAGGCGGTATACATGGTGCAGAACCAAACCGACATCAGCGGCATGATTGTAGCAAAACCCTTCATTTGATTTCCCTGTTCGCCGGATGGCTGAGACATCCTCATCTGATAATATGATGTAATTCCCGCCAGGGCAGGCAGAATAAACAAACCATTGAAGCCTTGTCCAAATATAGCAATGTTTTCACCTGTAAAGCTTTTCAAGGGGGAATCAGGCTGCCAGATATTCCTGATCCAAAGAAATGGGGCTATAGATCCTTTAGCAATCTCTACATCGGAAATGGTCCGCAGTGCAGCAAAGAGGGCAAAAAATAAAGGCATCTGTAAAAGCATGGGCAGGCATCCACCCATGGGATTAACCTTATGCTTCTGATAGAGTTCCATTGTTTTCTTATTCAGCTTATCCGGATCGTTTTTATATTTTTTTTGAATTTCAGCAAGCTGAGGCTGTATTTCCTGTATTTTTTGGTTAGCTCTTCGGGCTTTCAAATCAAAAGGCATGAGAACAAGGCGCATCAATAATGTAAACAAAACAATCGCCAGACCGTAACCGCCGATTTCAACGCCAAATACTTCTGGTATCAGACTGGTTACCTTATTCAAACTTTCAAGAATGCTGCTTAAAAACCTGACAAAACTTGCCCATAAACCGGTTTTCTGTGTTTGCTGGGCTGCATTCATCAAAAAAATCATCAAATTCATTATTTATACGTACCCCCGTAATTTATTCTAATGGGTCATATCCGCCAGGGTGCAGGGGATTGCATTTCAATATCCGTTTCATAGATAGATATAGCCCTTTAATAGACCCATACTTTTCAATAGCTTGTATGGAATATTGGGAACATGTGGGATAAAAACGACAGCTGGCCGGAAATATCGGGGAAATAATTTTTCGATACATTCCAATTAGAGTCAGTAATAAGCGCTTCACTGGGCAGAATCCCCCTGCTTGTACAAATCAGCTCTTTTCAAAAGATTATTCACTGCCTTCTCCAAACTCTGATATGAAGCTCCTTTCACATCTTTGCGCACAATAAAAATTATGTTATATCCCGGTTTCAGTTCTGATAGCTTAAGCCGTACAATTTCTCTCAGTTGTCTTTTTATTCGGTTTCTTTCCACTGCTTTTCCAAATTTTTTAGTAATAGAGTATCCGATTTTAACTTCCTTATGATTAGTTTTAAGATAAATCATTACCAGAAGAGGATGACCCAGAGATCTTCCTTTTTTATAAGTATACTTAAATTCTCTATTCTTTCTCAGTCGATATTTTTTCTCCACCACATGCCTCCAAAAAAGGTGGTTGATGGTAGAAAAGGCCACTCGCTAGCGGCCTAAGCTGTCAATCTCTTTCTACCTTTTCTTCTTCTTCTCATGAGCACCTTCCTGCCATTTTTAGTACTCATTCTCTTACGGAACCCGTGTTCTTTAAATCTTTGCCTTCTTTTTGGCTGATACGTTCTTTTCATTCCTGCACAGCCTCCTTTCCCTTACTGTTAAGTTTGCTGTTTTTTGCTACCATACTCCTTTACTCTAATTTGGAAAAGGAAACGGCGTTTGCTACGTATCATATTATAAGTCATTATAATCTTGCATGTCAAGAAAATCAAGCGGTTCCTGACCGATGAGTGTTTTGACAAATAAGTAATCCACAGATTTTAAAATAATTACCCTTTACTGTTGATAACTTCTCTTATATAATATAGGTAGTTTTTCTTTCATAAGTTATGCACATTTGTGGATAGCCTTGTGTATAACTCGCCGTCTATCTGATGTTTTATCACTCATTGACAGTCTTGCACCCTGTTGACATTGTTAATAAAAATCGATAAACTTGTATATAAGTTATCCATAAGTTTGGCTGATTATCCCTATTCTTATGCGATATTTATTTAATGCTGTGCAGCTATAACCAGTGTACAGCAATTTTATTCTTCAGAACTTTTTCTTTTCTTTTCTTTTCAGGAGGTTAGGTATGGATAATTATTTAATGGATCTTTGGGAAAAAACCCTTGATCTGGTTAAAAACGAAATTACCGATGTCAGTTTTGACACCTGGATTAAAGCGATAGAGCCGGTTTCCATCAGGGGAGATCAGCTTTATCTTTGTGTTCCCAATGACTTTACCAAGGGCATTCTGGAAGGAAGGTACACCAGTTTAATTTCCAATGCCGTTAAAAAAGTAACCTCTCAGACTTATTACATTAATTTTGTTCTGACCAGTGAGGCCGATAAATACATGGACAAACCGGAAGGTACTGAATCGGAAGAAAGCAACAACGATGCTGTTTTAAATCCGAAATATACATTCGATACCTTTGTCATCGGTAACAGCAACCGTTTTGCCCATGCCGCCTCCCTGGCTGTAGCCGAATCACCCGCCAAAGCGTATAATCCGCTCTTTATTTACGGTGGCGTCGGACTGGGTAAAACTCACCTGATGCATGCCATTGGTCATTTTATATTGCAGAATAACACCAGTTCAAAGGTTCTGTACGTAACCTCCGAAAAATTTACCAACGAGCTTATAAATTCAATACAGACCAATAAAAATGTCGAATTTCGTAACCGGTACAGGAATGTTGATGTGCTTTTAATCGACGATATTCAGTTCATAGCCGGCAAAGAAAGTACCCAGGAAGAGTTTTTCCACACCTTCAACGCTCTGCATGAAGCCAACAAACAGATTATAATTTCCAGCGACAGACCGCCCAAAGAGATTCCGACCCTGGAAGATCGTCTGCGTTCCCGATTTGAGTGGGGTCTGATTGCAGATATACAGCCTCCCGACCTGGAAACCCGTATTGCCATATTAAGAAAAAAAGCCACTCTGGAAAATTTGGAAGTGGATAATGAGGTACTGGTTTTTATTGCTAAACGCATTGAATCCAACATAAGAGAGCTTGAAGGCGCTTTAACCCGCATTATAGCTTATTCATCGCTTACCAACAGCAAATTGGATGTCAACGTGGCTGATGAAGCATTAAAGGATATTATCTCAAACCATAAACCGAAAATGATTACGCCGGAACTGATACAAAAAGTAGTTGCGGACTATTATCAGTTGAAAGTAGATGACTTAAAATCCAAAAAACGGAACCGGCCAATAGCCTATCCAAGGCAGATTGCCATGTATCTGTGCCGGAATATGACAGACTTATCACTTCCTAAAATAGGGGAAGTATTTGGAGGCAGGGATCATACAACTGTTATTCATGCCTGTGACAAAATTGCGGAAGAAATTGATTCGGATTTGCAGTTAAAACGTACTATAAATGATTTAAGAAATCTTATCAACGAAAGTTAACATAGATCTGGGGACAATATACACTAAGAAATACAAATTGTCCCCAAAATATCCACATGTGAAATGTGATTCTGCCTATATCCGACAGCAGGATTCACATTTCCACAGCCCCTACTACTATTACTACTATCAAACTACTATATATATGCAAGAACAGAAGGAGGTATTCCAATGAAATTCACATGTTCTCAAAAAAATTTTCTGGAAGCAATACTCACCGTTCAAAGAGCGGTATCTGCCAGATCCAGCTCACCCCTTCTGGAAGGTATTCTCATTGAAACACAAAAAGATGTATTAAAACTATTGGGAACTAATCTGGATTTGGGAATCGAGAGCTATATAGAAGCAAATATTATTGAAGAAGGCAGTAT
>JAAZHD010000363.1 GCA_012510895.1 Clostridiales bacterium | reverse complement strand
TATGGCATTAAGGACTGATGATTGGCGTATACCTGCTGTTAAAACTTATCTCAGGCTGGGATATATGCCTGTAGTTATTCATGAAAACCAAATTGAACGCTGGAAAAAGATATTACGGCAAATTAACCGGGAGGACTTGCTTGATCTTATTCCATCCGTATATGATGGCACAACCACCAAAACCATATAAATATAAATACAAATGTACTATGCATTATTGAAAATCGGGGGTGATAAAATGAGTGAAAAAATTAAAACTCAAGACAGCATCGTCTGCTCTAATAATGATACTGTATTTAACTATTACGGATGGCCCAGTGTTACGCGGCTTCCGGATGGAAACCTTGCTGTTGCAGCATCAGGCTTCAGGGTAGATCATGTATGTCCCTTTGGAAAGGCAATTATCTGTTACAGCAAGGATGAAGGGAAAACTTGGACTGGACCCTCAGTTGTAATAGATACTCCGTTGGATGACAGGGATGCTGGCATTGTTGTATTTGGTGACAATAAGGATAAGGTAATTTTTACTTCATTCAATAACAGGGTATCTTTTCAACGGGAATGCCTGGACAGACGTCCAGACCATACCAGACATGATCTTATAGACAGTTATTTACGTTCTATTGAACCTGAAGCTGATGCATTGGAAGAAAGATATTATGGTTCTACATATAAAATCAGTAATGATGGTGGCTATACATTCGGAGAATTGAAAAGAATAAAGGTCACTGCACCTCATGGGCCGTGCGTCATGAGAGACAATACCCTTTTATATATCGGTCGCAGATTCCATGCTGAAGAAGATGGAGTGACGGACCGTCTGGAATGCTATAAACAAAACGAGCAAGGCGAGTTTGAATACTTATCCTATATTGAGAATATAAGCGTAGAAGGAGGCTCACTATAGAGCTGTGAACCTCATTCCATCGTCCTTCCTGATGGAATGATATTCGTTCTCATAAGTGTACTGGGACTTATTAATGCTCAGCGTGTATTCACCATTTACCAAAGTGAGTCATATGATGACGGTCATACATTTACAAAGCCGCATCCAGTAGGACTAGAACATGGATCTCCGCCCCATATTATGAGACATAGCAGTGGTGTTCTCATAGCTTCATACGGGTATAGGCTGCCTCCTTATGGTCAGAGAGTCATGTTCAGTGTGGACAACGGGGAAACCTGGGATGTAGACTATATTTTAAGAGATGATGGACCATCATCCGATCTGGGTTATCCGGCTACTGTGGAGTTAAAGGACGGCTCCTTGCTTACCGTTTATTATCAACAGGAAAAGGGGAGAGATAATTGCGTTATTATGCAGAGCATTTGGGAATTACCGGAGGGATTGATCTGAATCCTTCCCATGAGATCAGTTAATAAAACATACATTCTATAAAGTTTTCTGTTGTAATGCCTGCAAAGTACTCTTCGAAATTCAGGCTGTTAAGTGTTTTGTATATTATTCCCTCTTTGAACTTAATGTTCTTAAGCTGATTTTCATTGTCTCTTATATCTTTTTTTCCGAAAAAATCGCCGTAAATCTTTAAATGCTGAATCCTTCCGTCTGTAACGTTAAATTTCAGCGATAGATAACCGCCTTCAAATCGGCGGCTTTTTTCTATTTCAAATGCCGGTGATTCTCCAAAATTCCACTCCCAGGTTGAGTACTTCTTATCCACTAATTCTTTTATTGCATTTAAGTCTTTATCCGTCAAAACATATTCATTTTCATTGTAATTATCATCATTCAACAGGAATTTCATTAAAGTATCTTTGAATTCCTCTATAGTTATCTTTTCTTTCAAGTATGGATAAACATTTGTAACTCTGCTTCGTACGGATTTTACACCTTTGGACTGCAGTTTGGCTATTTTTACATTAAGGGCTTCCTGTACAACAGATAAATCGGAGCTAAACAGGATGGTTCCATGATGCAGGAGTCTGTTCTTTGAATATAGCTGTGCATTACCTGAAATCTTCCTGCCCTCTATGGTAATATCGTTTCTTCCGGAAAACGCAGCATTAACACCGAGTTTTCTAAGGGCGGATACTACAGGCTCAGTAAACTTTCTGAAATTGCTTTCCACATCCTTGTCGCTGCTCACGATAAAGGTATAATTAAGATTTCCCAGATCGTGATATACTGCTCCGCCGCCGGAATTTCTTCTTACAACATTTATATTGTTTTCTTTAATGAATTTAAAATTTATTTCCTCAATTGTATTCTGATTTCTTCCGATTATAAC
>JAAZHD010000362.1 GCA_012510895.1 Clostridiales bacterium | reverse complement strand
CCTAAGGCTGTGAGAGAGTTTTTTGATAAATATGTGGACAAGAGTGACCCTGAAAATTATGCGATTTTAGCAAGGTTGTATATGAACTTGAGTGAATTTGAAATCGCAAAACAGTATTTAGAAGATGTAAATATAGACGCTCAAGGCCTAAACAACTTAAAAGGTATGGTACATATGGGGTTAAAAAACTTCAAAGAAGCTCTCCAATATTTTGTTAAGGAATACGGTAAGGCAAAAAACGTTTCAAATTACTATACAGCCCTATGTCATATAATTCTAAAAGATTATAATCAGGCAAAGGATGTAGCATGGAAACTGGAGAATTCAGGTGATAAAAAACTGTTTTTAACAATAATTGGAGAGCTACGAGCGAAATTTGATGAAGTTAAAGATGCATATTTCCAACTGCTGGAGTTTCTATTAAAAATAAACGAATTTGATTTGTTCAATAATGTTTTGAAACTTTACGTCAATGATTTTAGTAGAAATGATTACGCGACATATGGCAAACTGATGCAATATAAAGGGTTAGAAAAGTTGGCATTTCAATGTTTCATTACTGCCGCTGACAGCAATTCTCAGGACGCTCAGGTCTACAGGTACCTTGCAAAAAAGGCATTGGAAAATGGAATGTATGATGAGGCTTTAGTTATGGCAGCTAAAGCGTTAAATCTTGACAATAAAGATATTGAAAATTATGTATTGATATATGACTTATATAAAACTATGGGTCAGAATGATGAAGCAGAACAAATTAATAGGGCAGTAAAGACTATGTATGAAGAAATAGACCTCAGTGAATGGAACACTTAAAAGAAGGTTTTGGAGATGAAATTCAATCAAAAAAAGGAAATATGAAAAAATGAGGCGAATTTAATACTATTTTTAAGACAAGACATAATAAACGACCCAGAACATGGCTAATCGATTTTTATGCCACTTAAATTTCTCAAACTTACATCGATAATATATATGAAAAAAATTTCGACACGGCCGGTCGAAACAAATTAACCGCAGGGATGCGGAAAATAAATTTTCAGGGAGGAATAACAAATGAGAATCAACAACAATATTATGGCGCTCAATGCCCACCGTCAGCTTTCTATTAACAACACAAATACTCAAAAAGCATTAGAAAAATTGTCGTCAGGCTACAGGATTAACAGAGCCGGTGACGATGCAGCAGGTCTTTCAATTTCTGAAAAAATGCGTGCACAGATTCGCGGCTTGAACATGGCATCAAAGAACGCTCAAGATGGTATTTCACTAATTCAGACAGCCGAAGGTGCCTTAAATGAAGTGCATGAGATTTTGCAGAGAATGAGAGAACTTGCAGTACAGGCAGCAAATGATACTAATCAAGATGTTGATAGGCAGGCAATCCAGGACGAGGTTGACCAGTTAGCTGTAGAAATCACAAGAATTGCAAATAATACAGAATTCAATAATAAGAAATTATTAAATGGAGATCTTGAAACTGTTGGCTTGACATTCCATATAGGTGCTAATAAGGACCAAAATATGTCACTGACCATAAATGATATGAGTTCAAAAACTCTTGAAGTACAAGGCACTGTATACAGCAAAGAAGTTATTAGTGACTCTAAACTGTAT
>JAAZHD010000361.1 GCA_012510895.1 Clostridiales bacterium | reverse complement strand
TTCCTTTTCAGAAGACTGCTTCAAAACCTCTCTTGACATCCTTACCAGACTTTCTTCCTGGATATCAATTTGATAGTGGAGGATTTTCTCCGCTATGGCAGCAGCCAACTCTATAATCTCATGCCCCGTTCTGTCTATGTACTCCCTGGACCGCCTGTGAGCCTCTTTCAGTAAAGCTTTTGCATTCTCTTTTATTACTTCCGCCTCTTTTAAAGATTCTTCATAGCCGGCCTGATAGCCGCTTTCATAGCCTGCCCAATAGCCTGCCTCCTTTGCCTCCTCTTTGAGGAGCCGGACTTCTTCTTCAGCGCCGGCAATAAGGCTCCTGGCTTTCCTTTCTGCCTCCCGGATAAGCTTGTCCATGCTGGCTTTGGTGCGGCGGATTTCCTCTCCAATATGCCGGTTGGGGTTTTGCTCTCCTTCCCTTTCCATCTTAAGTTCTATAGGAGAAACCGGAATTTTCAGAAAGCCTCCGCTGATATCCACCTGGTCCCTTTTAATCAGCTTATGGGATAATGACATTTTCCCCACCTCTAGCTATTATGATCTCATTGGCTTCATCCAGCGCCCTTATAATACCCACAATTCGCTGCTGGGCTGCTTCCGCCTCTATCAGCCTGACCGGTCCCATGAACTCTATATCCTCCTTCAGGGTTTGAGCAGCCCTCTTGGAGAGATTGCGATAAATGGTATTGGTTACTTCTTCAGAGGAAATCTTAAGAGCCAGGGCAAGATCTCTCTGATCCACCTCACGAAGTATTCTCTGAACCGAATGATTATCAAGGGTAACAATATCTTCGAAGACAAACATGCCTGCCCTTACCTGCTCTGCCAGCTCCGGCTCTTCCTTTTCCAAATCCTCCAGAATGGTTTTTTCCGTGCCCCGGTCCACCGAGTTGAGAATATCCACCAGGGTGTTAACCCCCCCTATGCTGGCATACTCACTTCCAATCACAGAGGACAGCTTCTTTTCCAAAACCGACTCTACCTGCCTTATAACCACCGGAGATGTAGTATTCATGGTGGCTATCCTGGCCGCAACGTCTGCCTGCATCTGTTCAGGAAGACCGGATAGAATGGTTGCAGCCTTTTCAGGTTGCAAATAGCAGAGTATCAGTGCAATGGTCTGGGGATGTTCCTTTGAAATGGTGTTAAACAGCTGCTGAGTATCGGCCTTCCTTGCAATTGCAAAAGGCCTGCGCTGCTGGGTAATCTCAGACACTATATCAATTATCTCCTTGGCTTTTTGGCTTCCCAGAGCTTTTGTCAAAAGCTCTTTCGCATATTCAAGTCCTCCCTGGCTGATATAGTCCTGTGCCATACTCATTTCCAGGAATTCTGTTATAACCTCATCTTTTTCCTGAGCAGTGATTTTGGGTGTATTCGCTATTTCATAGGTCACTTTATGTATCATGTTTTCAGGCAATCTTTTGATAATGGCGGATGATATTTCCGGCCCTAAGGAAATCAAAAGGATTGCGGCTTTTTTTACACCTGTCATCTTAGCAGCCTTTGCCATAACATCACCCCTCATCCTCAAGCAGCCAAGCCCTGAGCAGGTCGGCCATATCATCCGGATTTTCCCTGGCATACTCTTTCAGCCTGCGGATCTCTTCGTTTTCCTTAGCCTCTAAGTCAATTAAAGGTTGACGAAGAAGCTCTTCCACCGGTACGGGTTCCTGGATGATGTGATCAAATGCGGGCAGCTCTTCCTTTTTCTTCTTTTTCTTTTTCCGCCCGTGGAAGATAAGTCCGAGTATGATAGCAATGCTGGCAAGAGCTAACAGACCCACAAAAGCATAAAGCATAAACTGCCTTCTGGCCTGGTTCTTCTGCTCCTCTAATGCTTCCTGCTCTGCCTGACGGGCTTTTTCTTCTGCCAGATGCTCTTTCAGCTGATCCTGCAGAGAAGTATCAAATGGTACGCCGGCAATATGAATTATGTCTCCGCGCTCTTCATCATAGCCGATGGCGGCCATTGCAATGTTTTCCATAACCAGTTCTTCTGCCGGACTCAAAAATCCGTCATATACAACAGAAGCTGATATGCGCTTTACCTCACCGGGTGCCTTTCTGGTATAAATGGTGGTTTCACCGATTTCATTATTTGTTATGGATTCATATGATGATACTCCGTTTTCCAGCAGCCGCTCCACATTATCATCTGCATAGTTCTGTGTATTGCTGTCAATGGGGCTGCCTCCCTCTCCTGTTTCAGTACCGCTGCTTTGATTGATCCTAATTTGCTGGCTGCGTATAACCCCTTCAGGGTCATAAGAGATAACAGTACTTTCCTCTGAATCAAAATCCAGCTCAGCCCTGACGGCTACAGCAACTTTTTCCGGCCCGAAAACCTGTTCCAGCATCCCCTTCAAATCATTTCTCAGCCTGTTTTCAAACTCTTTTTCCCTTTCCAGAAACCGGCTTGCTGCGGCCGGGAACTGATAAGGATCTTCCTCTTCCAAAACCCCGGCGCTTAAAAGATTTGCCTGGGAGTCCACAATCCGGACATTTTCTTCCGGCAGATTTTTTACCGCACCGGATACCAGAGAGATAATGCCTCGGATCTGTTCCGGTGATAAACTCTGTTTTTCCGGCGATTCCAAGGTCAGGATAATTGAAGCGGTAGCGGGCCGCTTTTCCCTCATAAATATGCTTTCTTCAGACAAGGCTAGGTGCACCCGGGCTTTACTGACCTCGGCCAGGGACTCAATAGACCGTTCCAGTTCTCCCTGCAGGGCTCTCTGATATAAAATCTGCCTGTCTGCATCTGTCATGGCATAGCCGGCTTCATCGAAAAGCTCAAACCCTGCGCCGCTGTCCGGCAGTGCTCCGTCTATAGCAAGGTCAAGGCGGAGGCGGTCTACGTCTTTTTCCGGCACAAGAATGGCTGTTCCGTTTTCCCCCAGCTTATAGTTCGTATAACCCCGATCATCCAATGACGCAACAATCTTTGAGGAACTCTGGAGATCCAATTTGGTAAAAAGAGGCACATACTCTGTTTTATTGCTGCGCATGGAGTATACCAATACAGCTGTCAAAACAGAAAACAGAAGGATGATCAAAGTGATTTTTTTGTATTTGCTTAAATCAGTCCACCAAGATGCAATATTTTTCCATACTTTTTTTACGCTGCCCATGTGAACTCCTAATCTTTGCTTTAGTTATCTTACAACTGTATTCTGTTGATCTCCTGATAAGCTTCAACAAGTTTGTTTCTGATCTGTACGGTTAATTCGAGAGCCAGTCTTGCCTCCTCAGCAGCCAGCATAACAGAATGAATGCTTTCCGCTTCTCCTGTAATCAGCTGCATGTTGGCTTCCTCAGCCCGAAGCTGCAGTTCATTTACCTTATTAAGCTCTTGTTTTAATAAATCACCGAAATTTACACCGGGTTTGCCGTCTTCCATTCCTGCTGGTTTTTTCTGTATATGGGCTGTATAGGCCTGCATTGCCGGATTTATTTTCATATCCTTATTCTCCTTATCATCTGCCTATTTCCAAAGCTTTTAACATCATGCTTTTTGTTGCATTCAATGCAGTTACATTTGCCTCATATGTGCGGGTAGCTATGATCATATCCACCATTTCATTCAGGATATTAACGTTGGGCATAAGTACATATCCTTCTTCATTGGCATCAGGATGATAGGGATCATATACGCTTTTCAGGGGGCTTTCATCTTCCACCACCCCTACTGCCTTAATCCCTCTGCCGGTTCTTTCAATCCCGCCGCTGCTTTTATTGATCTCTGCAGCCAAATCTTCTTTGAAAATTGCTATTTTTCGTCTGTAAGGGCCGCCTCCTTCTGTGCGGGTGGTATTTACATTTGCTATATTGGAGGCTATTGTATCCATTCTAAGGCGTTCTGCCGTCAAGCCACTGGCGCTTATTCTCATGGTATCAAAAACCTTCATGATCAGCCCTTCCCTTCAAGTATGATATGGCGCATTACGCTCAGCTTCTGATTAGTCTGCTTAATCAAAGCATTGTATAATAATTGATTTGCTGCAAGATTGGCCATTTCCAGATCAATATCCACATTATTTCCATCGTTTCGCATCGGCGGAGATTGATCTTTTACAAGCCTGGGTACTACCCCGTTATCTTCTGTACGGGGTCCAATATGATTGGATATTGTAGTCTTAAGTGAAACATTAATTGAAGGAGCCCCTCCTGCTGAAGCCCCTTTAATGGATTTTTTCAGTTCTTCCTCAAAAACAACCCTGTTGGCTTTAAAATTCGGAGTATTGCTGTTAGCTATATTATGAGTCAATGCCTGCTGCCTTAAATGGGATGCATCCAATGCCTTCTTTAGCAACACATATGTATCTCCATTTAATACCCTCATAACTTACATTTCCCCCATAAATTTCTTAATTATATATTTAAACCCATGGTTGGATAATTTATGTTTCAGCACTAATAATTGTTATTCGACATTAATATTTAAATTTCCTCCTTATTTTGGCATAATTTTAAAAAAATAAAAATTCGGAGTAAATATCCGAATTTTTTCAACATTTTAGTACAATTTGTAAAAATTTTAAATTATTTTTGCCCATGTTTCTCTCAGTTCTTCCAGCATGGAATAAACCGTTTTAACTCTGAGGGGGTCTTTCGCTATATTGGCATTAACGAGTTCCTGGTTCATGTAATCATATAAACTGTACAATTGCTCCGACAAATCTATGTTAAAATCAAGAGTGGACATAAGCTCATGTAAGATATTCTGGGTTTTAAGAAGGTACCTGTTTGCCCCTTCAATATTTTTTTCTTCCATGGCCGTAACGGCAAGCCTTAAAAATTTGAGAGCCCCGTCATAAAGCATTAATAGCAGTTTTCCTTTAGAAGAAGTATTTACATGATTATTCTGATATACCTGATAGGCATTTGAAGCCTGAAACATCTCTCTACCCCTTTCTTTGAGCCTTGTTCTAGACCTCATGGTTCAGCAGCACAGACTGTTTAATCCCGGTGTTTCTGCCATATGCATTTACTGCCTTTTTATTTTTCTGCACACCCTCTATAGAATCTTTGTATTTCTTCAGTAAATCCTCCATATTTTTCAGATTTGCTTTTTCCAGATGATAAATCTCTTTATATAATTCTTTTGTTAAAGCTTCATTGTCAGGAATATGATCGGCTTCATGATATTTCGCCTTATCTGTCTCTTTAAAAGCGGTTGCGCCAAACATTTCCTTCAGCTTCTTTCTTTTCTCGTCAGCCTCAGCATTAATAAGGTTTACACGGCTTATCCTTTCCTGCCTGCAACCCAGTGCTTGATTCAGGGAATCAATATCTTCCGTTTGAATATGGTTTTGTATATCTTTAGTTATGGACAGTATTTCTTTTGCTTCTTCAAGCCCGCTGAAGGACAATTCCAATAGCTCCCTTAATAAATGTTTCATTTTTTACCTTCTTTCAATAATCAGCTGTTATATAGGGCATATTACATGTAAAACTGCTGATACAGCCAATCGCTTTGCGCATACATTTCATTTAAGGCCTTTTCCATGGCCGAGAATCTGCGCCACAGGTCGTTTTCCTTATCAGCCAGACGTCTTTCCAGTTCCAGAATCCGCTTTGCATTGTTTTTAATAGTTTCATCCAGCATGCTTATACTGCTGTGCTGGGTTACAAAATCCACCAGCATGGTAGAATTGACTTTTCTGAATAGGGAAGCATCTTCTCCGGGGCCTGCTTTTATAATGATCTCTTTCATGCCGGTTACCAGGTCTCCGTATAACCTACCTGCAAGGCCGGTATTCTGCCTTTTTTCATTTTCATCTGTAATACCGGAATCCGGCTCCTTAAATAAAAGCTCAATCACACCGTCGATATCCTTACGCAGAGCTTCACGCAGTTTTACTTCGTCTATGCTGAGTCTGCCTCCCATGGAACCGCTGGCATAACTCTCTGTTGAAATGCCTATTTGAGTCAAATGAGAAAAAGCTCCTTGTATGCCTTCAACTTTTTCATATAAACCAGATCGAATTCTCTGCATGGTACTGCTGATTACCTGATCATTTCGCAATAAGCCGCTTTTGGCTTTTTCCTCCCAAAGTTCAATTTCCCTGTCTGTCATCTCTTTCTTCTGTTCTTCGGTAAGAGGAGGATACTCCCTGTATCTTGCCTCTCCCAGCTTGGCATTTATTTTATCAATCAGTTCATTATATTGGTTCACAAACTCTGTAATCTTATCTATAACAGAATTTTCATCGGTTTCCACCTTAATAGTCGTAGAGCCTGCAGCTTTCAGATTGATGTCAATATTGTTAATGGTAAACTGGTTTGATGATTGGCGAATGCCCTTTGCCATCCCAAAATCTATGACAGCATCTTTGCCCGTGTAGATCTGACCGGCTGCCACATCCTTTGCAGTCTCCACCGG
>JAAZHD010000360.1 GCA_012510895.1 Clostridiales bacterium | reverse complement strand
CGATGATGCAGTTGCATCTCCCATCGTTACTCAGGCCACCGCAGTTATAGCACTTAATAAACCTTCTTTGGATAAGTTTGAAAACAGCGTTATGCCCGGGGGGCTTCTGTTTATAAACAGCTCACTGATAGACCGGAAAGCAAGACGTGATGACATAGAGGTTTGCTATATACCTGCCAATAAAATCGCTGACGAACTGGGGAATGCCAAAGTGGCCAACTCAGTGATGTTGGGCGCATACCTGGCAAAAGCTGAGGGCAGTGTATCGCCTGAATCGATTATTAAAGCACTGAAAGAGGTGCTAGGGCCTTCCAAGGCAAATCTGATTCCCATAAATGAAGAAGCCCTGAAACGCGGAGCAGAGGCAGTCAGAGCCGGAAAGCAAATATTACAAAACTAAGACAGAAAAAGCAGATAGCATTAAGTTTCATATACTATCTGCTTTCTTTATTTACTGATGCATTGGAAGATGTATTTAAGTTAAAAGGGAATATGCCCTTCCAATTCGGGGCACAAGGATATCAAGAGCAGGATTGCGCGCCAGCAGGCCGTCAGCCACAAGGCCTGCATGGGTGTATGTCCACATATCAGTAATGGGGCGGCCGATTTCATAAAGATGTGTCAGATATATACGCTTCGGGTTTAGCGCTATGCTGAAATCACAGATTCGGGTAAGAAAAGGTTCGCAGGGCAGATTGAGAGCATTGGCATCTCCAAGCCAGACATGGGTAAACAGACAGTCTATCTGTTCAAATTCCGGCATTTTCGAGGCATCATAGTCTCTTACATCAACAGGAAACAAGGCATTTATGCGTCCTGTGTCTATCATGTAACCCATTTCCGGAACGCCTGAACCGTTGTTAGGCCGGAAATGCAGACTGTTAAATGCTTTGACAGACAGACCTTCAAACTCGTATATGCGGCCAGGCTCAACCCAAGTGATCCGATGAGACGGCAGACCTGTTTCCAGCAGTTTTTCCCGGTTGAAGAAAGCCGGAATCAGCCACTTAACAGGTGCATCCCGCAGCAAGGATAAAAGCGAATAATCCAAATGATCACTGTGTTCATGAGTAAGCATTATTACATCAAGCTTTGATAAATCTTCTGCCAGCAGATCGCCAAGGGAGTCTGCAATCCATGGAAAGCGAAACTGGATGTCTATGCCCCAGCGGAGCCCGTTTGTTGAAAATATATAGCTGGAAGGTCCAAGCAGCCACATATGGTGATCGTAATCCTTGGAATGAATCTGTTGAAACATGTTCTGCCAAAGGCCTTTATATGATATCCGATAGTTTTCAATAGCAGCTGATTTCCATTCATCGCGCATGACAGCAGTCCTCCATCCTGAATAAATGCATAATGTTATTATAACATATGAACCAATTTGACAAGTATCTGCCTGCCTGCTACACTGAAAAAAAGATGAAATTTTTGGCAGAAGATGTGCAGGTGTAAAATGAAGGCGGTTTCCGGTTTGAATAACAAAATATCGTATATAACAGTAATTTTGGCAGGACTTTTCCTTTTGGTGTCATGCTCCCCCCATCCTACAGACATTAGGCAGGATTTTTCAAATACTGAAGCTGAAACAACGGAACCCCGGGCCTCAGATGATGCTGAAGTTCCTGAGGATCTGCCTGACCTTTCACAGGAAGAGAAGGATATGACCGGGAAGCCCGTGGAAGAATCAGGGGAGGAAGAAGAAAGCGAAAAACTTGTAAAATATTTTGAAGACAAGTATGGTGATTCAGTTCCTGACTCCTGGGGAGAAAAGGTTGACGGGGTAATAACAAGGATAGAAACGGAAGATAAGGTTATAGCCCTTACCTTTGACGCATGCGGGGGCAAAAGTGACGGTTATGATGAGAGGATAATTAATTTTTTAATACAGGAGGAAATACCTGCCACGCTGTTTATAAACAGCAGGTGGATTGAAAAATACCCGGATGAATTTGCAGGCCTGGCTGCCAATGATCTTTTCGAAATTGCGAATCATGGTCATAAACATAAACCCCTGTCTGTATCCGGCAAGTCTGCCTATGGCATTAAAGGAACGGAGAATGTCAGGGAAGTGGTTGAAGAAATTTTATTAAATGAAGAAAAGATAATTGAAATAACAGGGCAAAAACCTTTATATTTCCGTTCAGGCACCGCTTATTACGATGAGACAGCTGTAAAAATTGCCAATGAACTGGGGTATAAAGTAGTGAATTATAATGTTTTGGGTGATGCCGGAGCTACATTTAATAAGAGACAGATTGTCAAAGCCTGTAAAAGCGCCTCTCCCGGGTCCATCATTCTTTTTCATATGAACCGTCCGGAAACCAATATAGCGGAAGGTATTATAGAAGGCATCACTGAGCTGCGAAACTCAGGATACAGATTTGTGAAGCTGTCGGACTATCATGATCTTTTAAAATAATGAAAAACGGCATGCAGCTTCTGCAATGCCGGATTATGGAGTTTAATCTTTATACGCTGATCAGATCTCTATTGTCATAGCGTCTTCAGCTATAAATACCCTGTCACCCAGGATACTTTTGGCTTTTGCAAGCTCATTATCCGCATCCCTCAGAATATGCCTGCCGCTGTGAATGAATCCAAGAGTTCCGACATTTTTATCCCTGATATGGCTGCATACATCCTCCGGTGAAAAATGTCCTGTTTCCATCAGCAGGAGATCGCAATTATCAATAAGGGGGTCAATATCACTTAAAGCTCCCAGATCGCCGGAAAAAGCAATTCTTTTACCCTCAGCTTCTATCAGAAGTGAATAGGACATCCATTTTCCGTCTTCAGGTACGCCCAGGTGGGTATTGTGGAAAGCGGATACCCTTATGCCGTCTTCATTATAGATTTCCCCGTCGGATATGCCCTGTCTGTTGATAGTGAAGCTGGTTTTAAAGCTTCCTTCTGTCTGACTGAGAAGCTGCATGACTCCATTCCATGTCCTGTCATTGGCAATAAACACATCAATCTTTTTGCCGGCCATTCTGCCGTTTAAGCTATCGAGCTTACGTATGTTCCAAAGCAGATTTCCCAATCCTCCTACATGGTCCATATGGGAATGGCTGATGAAAATGCTCTTGACAGACTGGAGATCCACCCCCATAAGATGTGCAGTGTATGAGCAGCCTTCACCAGCATCAAACCAGTATAGCTTATTATCCTTTTCCACAGCGAAGGACACATGCTTTCTGCCGGGCATTGGCTCTGTGCCTGCACAGGTACCGAAGAAATGAATTTTCAATGGAAAAACCTTCTTTCTTTTGATTTTTATTAAAAACTCTAAATCAGCTGTCTGCTTAGAATTATAAATGCCTGCCCTTGATATTTCAATACCGGCTGCGAATCATCCAGCATAAATGGGTATATCTTTTAGTCAAAATACATTTACAAGGTGTTTTGCATTTGGTATACAAAGGTTGGAGAAGCCTGTATAATGTAAAAAGAACGCAGTTCTGTTTTCATTTATATACGCTGGTATAAAAATTTCTATTGGAGGAAAAAAGAATGATAGGTGTATCACTTCCGCTTGGGATATTAAAGGACAAGCCTGCTACAGAAGCCCAGACCTTATTGCTGTCCCAGTACGGCGGCAGAGACAAGCTTCTTGAGGACCTGAAAAAACAAGGCATAGCTTCTGTGGAATTGCGGTCAATCGGCCCGAAAACTTTAGTCCGGGATGTGAATGAATGTGTACAGGCTGTTTTTGATGCCGGACTTACATGCACTATACACGGGAAACTGGCAAACATAGGAAGTGAAGAGTTTTTCAGTAATCTGAATACGGTTGTCAGCAGATTCCCTCACGTACTTGAGCACTTAATGCTTACGGTTCATTCTCCAAAGGACTCAGAGGATAATGAGACAAATCGGAGCAGCAGCGTGAAGCTGCTTAGCCGGTTCGGGACTTTTGCCCTGGAAAAGC
Organism: Clostridiales bacterium; assembly: GCA_012510895.1. Taxonomy (GTDB): domain Bacteria; phylum Bacillota; class Clostridia; order Caldicoprobacterales; family DTU083; genus JAAZHD01. The sequence continues at coordinate 585 of JAAZHD010000360.1, read as the reverse complement.
AAATGCCTGTATGTTTTGCCCTGGAAAACAATCGCATACATTCAAATATTCCGACAATTTCTACCTGTGATGGAGTACTCTCCATAGTTGAAGAGGTCGGTCTTCCCAATGTTGGTATATGCTGGGACTTCGGGCATGTTTATTCAAATATACTGAATTTTCCCGATGCCGGACCTGAACCGGCCTTGCCGGATCCTTTTTTAAGCAGGGTTGTTCATACTCATATCCATGCATATCAGGGACGGACCCATTTTCCCTTTATGGGTGAGGCTGAGCTGCCCCTGTTTGATTATTGCTGGATGCTGGTACAGGCCGGTTATGCAGGCATATTCAATCTGGAATTGGACATCGAGCGCTTTTACAGGCTTTACAGCCCGCGGGAAGCTTTCGAGACATCCATATCAGTGCTTAAGGAATGTCTTCTTGCATTAAATCAAATTGAATAAATTTATATTTAAATGATTGTATTTCTGTAAACAATTTATATATTTATTTGTCTGTTTATGTCGTATTGTGTTGACTATAAACAAAATTCAAACTATTATAGTAATATATGGATACGGTCTATTCCGGATTGGTGTGTGT
>JAAZHD010000359.1 GCA_012510895.1 Clostridiales bacterium | reverse complement strand
AGCCTGAAGGCACTTTTTCCATCTATCACCCTGGAACCTTCATTTATACTGGAAATAACCTTTGTGAACTCTCTCAGCCCTTGACGAATGGTTCTTTGGAATCTTTCTTCTTCCAACTCTAATTCCCTTATAATTCTTTTTTCATTTTTTGCTAGTTCCGGATATACATCACTGTATTGATTCACTACTACCTTTGCAATTTCAGAAATTCTTCCTTCTGGTATGCCGATTTGCAGGCCGAAACGAATAGCACGGCGTATTAGTCTGCGTAATACGTAACCTTGATCCACATTGGAAGGAGTAACTCCTCTTTGATCTCCTAAAATAAAGGTTGCAGTACGAATATGATCAGCTACAATCCTATATGCTCTTACAGTATCTACATTCTCTTTATACTCACGCTCTGCAAGGTCTTCGATTTTTTTCATAATGTCCTTAAATAAGTCTGTTTCGTATACGGAGTCTACGCCCTGTAAGACAGCAATAGTACGATCCAAACCCATACCGGTATCTACATTTTTCTGATTTAAGGGCTCATATCTGCCATCTGCAGTTTTGTTATACTCCATAAAAACGTCATTCCAGATTTCGACATATTTACCGCAATTGCAGGTAATGTCACAATCAGGGCTGCATTTTTCTTTGCCTGTATCATAAAACATTTCTGTATCCGGACCGCATGGGCCTGTAGTACCTGCGGGCCCCCACCAATTATGCTCCTTAGGCAGGAAAAATATATGATCTTCTTCTACACCATGAGAACGCCAATAATTATAGGATTCATTATCACGAGGAGCATTCTCGTCTCCCTCAAATACAGATATATATATTCTATCCTTTGGAATATTTAACCATCTATCTGAAGTTAAAAATTCCCAGCTCCATGCTATTGCTTTCTTTTTAAAATAATCCCCCAAAGACCAATTTCCCAACATTTCAAAAAAGGTACAATGGGTAGTATCCCCTACATCATCTATATCACCTGTTCGAATGCATTTCTGCACATTGGTCAGGCGTTTTCCTGCAGGATGTTTGGCTCCTAACAGATACGGAACTAAAGGATGCATTCCGGCAGTGGTGAATAAAACTGTGGGATCATTTTCCGGTATTAAAGAGGCACTGGGAATCACGGCATGTCCTTTTTCTTCAAAAAAAGCAAGGAATTTCTTCCTTAGTTCATTAGCTTTCAAATTTAAAACACTCCTTCTATATTGTTTAATGAAGCATAACAGCTAAATACTCCAATCTTACTTCTTAGTCAATCTTTTTACAGATTATTATACAAACTCAAGCAATTGATGTCAATTATTCCAGTTCTCTGTCATAGTCCATTATCAATATTTACAAACCTAATCGCTCCTCTGCATCTTGACTTCCAATGTCTTTCCATTTTGCTGATTCTAAAATTACCTTTGGGTGACATATGGGCAAATTCCTTATCATTAATCATAATACCTGTATGAGTAATTATTCCTCTTGATATAGAAAAATAGACAAGGTCCAGAGCCTGAAGATCATTAAGCGATGCCTGAATCCCGTTTAGTTTCCTCATGCTGCGTATATATCTTTGGGGGTCAGTTTTATACCAGTCTCTTCTTATTTCCTTGCCATCACTGTCAGGCAAATTTATATCAAAATTCCGGTAAAAATGCACCACAAATCCCAAACAATCTAATCCCTCCAAAGTTCGACCGTTATGAACAAAGGGAACATTTTTATATTTCTCCAGTAATGTTCTGATCTTCGATTCACATTCGGGTTTGGTCATATTATAAAAACTCCTTTTTATTGTTAATAGAATAGACTTTACTATGTCTTCTGGAATCCTTAGATTATCAGAATATGCAAAAATACGGGTTATGT
>JAAZHD010000603.1 GCA_012510895.1 Clostridiales bacterium | reverse complement strand
TGTTACAGTTGTTACAGTTTTTCTATATAAAAGAAAAAACAGGCGAATTAGAATAATATAGGCACGTATATATACGCCTAATACACCTGATTATATGGGTATATAGAAAAAATCTGTAGTAAGTGTAGCGGCAGGCATTTTTGGAGGATTGATAATGCGAGAGCGAGAAATCGAAAAGTATCTTGTAAAGCGCGTCAAGGAATTGGGCGGCATGGCCTATAAGTTTGTGTCGCCCGGCAATGATGGCGTGCCGGACAGATTGCTTCTCTTCCCCGGCGGGCGAATAATGTTCGTCGAGCTGAAGGCACCCGGCACGATCCCGACGCGGCTGCAGCAGATGCAGATGGAGTTCATCCGGTCGCTTGGCTTCGACGTTGACTGGGCGAGCAGTAAAGCGGACGTTGATGTTCTTCTAAGACGGTACGATGAAATGAAATTGAGGTGATCAATTATTGGGCAGACCGCGACAAGGCCAAATTGAATACTGTACTAAATGCGGCAAGGAGTTATATAGACCTCCAAGCCAACGAAAAAGGGGGCGTCCATTTTGTAGCCGACAATGCCATATGGCGTATTTAAATGCGGAATTAAATCCGTACAGAATGACGCCCGAAGTTAGAGAAAAGCTACGAAAAGCGCGTTTAGGTACAGGGCAACAAAAAACATATGTAAAGCAGTATGGCCGGCATGAGCATAGAATCATCGCAGCCCAAATATTAAACCGTCCGCTTCGACCTGGAGAGGTTGTACATCATCTTGATGGAGACAAAAGAAACAACAGCCCACATAACCTAATCGTATTTTCATCGCAAAACGAACACGCGGCTTGGCACGCACGAGAAAAGGAAATATTGAAGCGGTGGATTCCCGAGGAGGTGATGCCCGATGATCTTTGAACCGCATCCCTACCAAGCCTATTGTATTGACCGCATGTTAAATACACCGGAGCTTGGGCTGTTCTTGGACATGGGCTAGGTTTAGGAAAAACGGTCATTACCTTAACTGCCATCAAAGAGCTGAAATATTACCGGTTCTTCATCAATCGAGCGCTTATAATCGCGCCGAAGAAAGTCGCCGAGGCAACCTGGAGCCGCGAAGCACAGAAGTGGGATCACACAAAAGACTTGAGAATACGGTTAGTCCTCGGCCCCGAACAGCAACGATTACGGGCGCTCAATACGCCGGGTGACATCTGGATCATAAATCGTGAGAATGTGAAATGGCTGGTCGACTACTACCGAAATGATTGGCCGTTTGACATGGTGATAATCGACGAGTCGAGCAGCTTTAAAAATCATCAGGCAAAGCGGTTTAAATCGCTTGTGTCGGTACGACCTCATATCAAGCGCATCGTGGAGCTGACCGGCACGCCGTCCCCGAATGGACTGCTTGACCTGTGGTCGCAGATGTATCTCTTGGACCGTGGGCAACGGCTTGGCAAGTACATAACCCACTACCGGGAGAGATCCTTCGAGCCGGACAAGCGCAACGCGACGCAGATATGGACATGGCGGCCTAAACGCGGAGCCGAGGAAAGAATCCGCGAGCAAATAAGCGACATATGTGTGTCGATGAAGGCTGATGATTATCTGCAGTTGCCGGACCTTATCACGCACGATGTGCCGGTCGAGCTTGATGCAGCCGCGCGGCGGCGTTACCGCGAGCTTGAGCGACAGATGATACTCGATACTGATATGGCAACAATCTCAGTAACGTCAGCCGCGGCACTGTCAAACAAGCTGACGCAGTTATGTAACGGCGCAATCTACGACGATACTCACAACACTTACGAGATTCATGACTGTAAACTGCAGGCAATGGCAGAACTAATCGAGAGCCTCAACGGGCAGCCGGCACTTGTGTTCTATAACTTCCAATCGGACATACCGAGGTTAACAAAAGCCTTGTCCGGCATGGGTCTGCGGATCCGGCAGCTGCAATCAGCCGAGGACGAGCGGGCCTGGAACAATCGCGAAGTTGACATCCTGCTTGCGCATCCGGCTTCGGCGGCGTACGGACTCAACCTGCAGGACGGCGGAAATCATGTAATCTGGTTCGGCTTGCCGTGGTCGCTGGAGCTGTACCAGCAGGCAAACAAGCGACTGCATCGGCAGGGGCAGACGCAAAAAGTCATTATACACCGTCTGCTTGTGACCGACAGCCGCGACGAGGACATCGCGGCAGCACTCGATACAAAGGGCGCGTCACAGGACGCTTTAATCGAAAGTCTTAAAGTCCGGACAGAAAAAATCAAAAAGGAGATGGTACATTGACAACTGAACAGTTCAACAGCATTTTTCGCGATACAATAGAAAAGGCATTTAATTTAC
>JAAZHD010000358.1 GCA_012510895.1 Clostridiales bacterium | reverse complement strand
CTTCTCGGTAGCCTCTTCATACTGCTGCATGTGAACCCAGGAACACTGATCTCTTATGTTTGCCATGGTCACCAGATAGGGATTCAATCCGGCCTTGGCAAGCACTTCCTGGAAAAGCGGCTCGTGGGTTCTGGGAGTGCATGATGCTATAACCACCCGGTTTAAATTGTTCCTTTTTATTGCATCGGCTATGGTCTTTTGCGTATCTACAGAACAGGCATATAGATAATCCCTGGCATACTCCACAAAAGGCAGCGCCCTTGCATATTTTGCCACTTCCTTGACATCCAGGAATCCTGCAATATTGCTACCGCAATGGCATACGAATACGCCTATTCGAAGGGGTTCCCGGGAAACATCCCTAAGCGAAATTTCCTCATCCTGCTTAAAATACCCGGCATATTCGCTGATGTCCCCATCAAGCTTATGCGCTATCTTTGATGCCTCCGATGCTGCTGCCCCCGCTTCCACTACCGTTTCCGGAATATCCTTGGGCCCTGCAGCGGCACCGCATGCCAGTATTCCATATCTTGATGTTTTTGGCGGATCTATTTCACTGGTCCAACTGAAGCCATAGCGGTCGGTCTTTATGCCGCTTTTTTCAAGCAGGGTCTGTAGTTCTCTATTAGGCTTAAGCCCAACCGACAATACCACCAGGTCATATTCACTGGAGGACATATTCCCCGCTTCATCACAATGCTTTATAACAAGATTTCCGGTTGCAGCATCCTCTGAAATATCCGCAACCCTGCTCTTTATAAATCTAATTCCATGCTTATATTTGGCTGAATCCACATATTTGTCAAAATCCTTGCCGTACGCCCGGATATCCATGTAGTATATATCAATATCCTTTACAGCAGGCAGGTGCTCCTTTGTAATGATCGCTTCCTTGACTGCATACATACAGCATACAGCGGAGCAATAACCTGCATCGCATTTTTCATCCCTTGAAGCTACACATTGGATAAATGCGATCCTTGAAGGTACCCTCCCGTCAGAAGGCCTCTGCACATGGCCCTTATAAGGACCGGATGCGGAGAGAATTCGCTCATACTCTATACTGGTAACTATATTGGGAGAAGTACCATATCCAAACTCATCGGGTATATCATCAGCAGGATCATATCCGGGAGCCAGTATAACGCTGCTCACCTTAAGCTCAATAATTTCATCCCGCTGCTCGTGACGGATGGCTTTGGGCGGGCATACCTTCTCGCAGGCCCTGCATTCGGCGCAGACGGAACAATTCATACATCTAAGTGCTTCCTCTTGGGCCTCTTTTGCAGTCTGTATCCCCAAATCAACTTCATCAAACCCGCTTATCCTTTTTTCCCTGTCTAATACCGGCCTTTCTACACGGGCTGAAAGGGTTTTGCCTTTAAAATTGACCTGCTCAATTGGCGTTTCATCCAGCAGGAAAGGCTCCACCGGAATATCGGTACCCTGCAAGTAGTTGTGAATGCTTTTGGCAGCCCTGTTTCCAGCCGCTATTGCTTCTATCACCGTTTTTGATCCCGAAACAAGTTCGGCATCGATAAACACATCCGGTTCCCGGGCAGCCTTCATCAGGCTCTGATCAACAGCAAATCCTGCAGCGGTAATGACCGTATCCCCTTCAACAAGCAATTCGCTGCCATCGGCTTTTCTTATACATTTCACCTGAATGCCGCCATTTTGATTTTGCAGTATAGAAACGGCATCGGTCATAAATTCAAATTTAACCCCTTCTTCTAGGGACTGCCGGATTTCTTCTGGCTTTGCGGCAATATCCCTCTCTTTTCCACCGTATACTACGGTAACCTCACAGCCCAGCCGCACTGCAGCCCGGGCAGAATCCACAGCGCCATATTCTCCGCCGGCAACTACTACCTTCTTGCCGATTTCTTTCAAATTACCCAAATTCAGATCTTTTAAAAATTGTATGGCTGAAATCACGCCGGGCACATCATCTTCGCCCGGAATGCCCAGTTTTTTAGCTTTCTGAGCGCCCACAGCCAGAAAGAAAGCATTATATCCCTGTTGCCGGAGATCATCTAAGCTTAATTCGCTTCCTACCGGTGTATTCAAGCGTATTTTAACGCCCATATCCTTAATTATTTGAATCTCCCGATCCAGCACTTCTT
>JAAZHD010000357.1 GCA_012510895.1 Clostridiales bacterium | reverse complement strand
TAGCCTTATTCCTTGTTCCTTATCCCTTAAAACTAATACATAAAAAAACATGGCCTAACGGGCTTTCCTTTACCCTAACAAACCATGTTTTTTGAAAGAACTTTATTTGATTTACAAAGAAAATTTGCAAAATGAAAGGAGTTTATTTGATGTAGACAAAAAGATCATTATTTGCTACATCTCACGCCGGCCTTCCAGTGCTTTGGACAAGGTAACCTCATCGGCATATTCCAGATCTCCTCCGACTGGTAGCCCATGAGCAATGCGGGTAACCTTTATACCCAAAGGCTTAAGCAGACGGGATATATATACAGCTGTGGCTTCACCCTCCACATTGGGATTTGTAGCCAGTATAACCTCTTTCACCTTGTCATCGGATACACGATTGATGAGCTCCTTTATTTTTATATCGTCAGGTCCTATACCGTTCATAGGAGATATAACCCCATGAAGCACATGGTACAGACCCCGGAAATCCCTGGTTCTTTCCATGGCAATCACATCACGAGGATCCTCAACCACACAGATAACGGACGGATCCCGCTGTACGCTGACACATATTCTACACGGACTTACATCGGTAATGTTCTGGCAGATCTGACAATATCTTATCTTATCCTTTACCTCCGCAATAGCACTGGCCAGCTGATTAACCTCTTCACCGGGCATATTGATAATATAGAAAGCCAGCCTTTGAGCCGTTTTGCTGCCTACACCCGGAAGTTTGGATAATTCGTTTATAAGTCTTGCTATTGGCTCAACATAACAATCCATATATTACCTCTCGCTTATTGATGTAGATTTTAAACGCTTAGATTGCTTAAAACAATCCGGGTATGGAAAGTCCTCCGGTAAGCTTACTCATTTCATCCTGTACCATTTCTTCAGCCTGGCGCAACGCTTCATTAACTGCTGCCAATACCAGATCCTGAAGCATCTCAACATCGTCAGGATCCACTGCTTCCGGTGCAATCTTTATTTCAACTACTTCCTTTTTTCCATTTGCTACAACGGTAACCACACCACCGCCCGCAGATGCTTCTACAGTTTTCTGCTCCAATTCTTCCTGAAGCTTAGCCATCTGTTCTTGCATCTTCCTGGCTTGTTTCATGAGCTGATTCATATTTCCCATACCGGGGAATCCTCCCGGGAATCCGCCTCTTGCCATTATCTTTTCCTCCCTCTTGTGAAGTATTTCTCCATCTTATTATATTCTTTATTCTTCAAACCTTCCACAATAAAATTTCCGTTCTTTTTCATAATATTATCCTAAAGACCGGGCTTATGCAAACAATAAAACCGCTGTCAGTCATCAACTACTTCCACAAAATCGCTGCCGAATATATCTATCGCCTTTTCTATAACTTCATCATTATCGGACGGTACGATCTTTTCTTCAGACTTTATATCATCCATACTTTGCTCATCAAGCAGACGGCATTGTACTTTCACCTGCCGACCTGTGATCTTTTCAATTACCCCTTCTATAAAGGAACGGTTTTCCTCCCGGTCAATAGCTTCCATAAAAAACTGCTGATCTGGCGCAAAACCTAATATTGCCTTGTTTTCTCCCTGCATCCGAAGAACACAATCCTTCAGGAAGCCGTATATAGCTATACGTTCCTTTTTTATTACTTTCATGGCTTGGGACCATAATTGGTCATCGGCAATTTCTTCATTATTGCTTTTTGCCTCAGTTTTTGTTTTTTTAACATCTTCCTGTGTTCTTTTTACAGGCTCAACATTTACCGGTTTCTCATGTTCTTCCGTCAAAGGGAAAAAATCATTTGATTCAGCTAAATTGTTACCTGACGGAGGGATCTGTTGAAACATCTGCCCCTCGTTTATCTGCTGTTCCAGCTTTTCTATCCTGTCCAGCAAAGCTTCCAGCGTTTCTTCCTGCTCCGGCCTGCATATCCTGATCAGTGCCATCTCAAGAAGAACCCTGGGCTGTGTACTCCATTTCATATCAGCCTCCAGAGCGCATAAAATCTCAATAGCACGGATCAGTCTTTCGTGGCCGGCACTCTGTGCTTGTTCGCTATAAGCCCTCATTATATCCTGACCTACATCCAGCAACAACTCCGGTTCCCGGCACACTTTTACAATCAACAGATTTCTCAGATGCTGTATCAGATCCCTTACGAATACCGTTACGTCTCTTCCATCTTCAATCAATGTTTCTACCATGTAAAGGAGTTCCGGGGAATTTCCTTCAATAATATATTCGGCCACCTTGAACATAAAGCCTTGATCAGCCGTTCCCAGTAAAGCCAATACATCATCATTTTTTACGTCATTACCACAAAAACCGATGCACTGATCCATTAAACTTAAGGCATCCCGCATACTGCCCTCAGCCCACCGGGCTATTGTGTTTAATGCATCGTGCTCGATTTGGACTTCCGATTGCCGGGCAACTGACTTCAGCCTCTCCACTATAGATTTGTTTGAAATCCGTTTAAAATTATACCGCTGGCATCTTGACAGAATGGTGGCAGGTAAGCGGTGAGGTTCGGTTGTAGCCAGTATAAAAATAATATGCTGGGGAGGCTCTTCCAAAGTCTTGAGCAAAGCATTGAACGCTCCGGTAGACAGCATGTGTACCTCATCTATTATATACACCCGGTAACGACCTGTTGCAGGGGGATATTTAACCTTATCCCTTAAATCGCGAATCTCGTCCACACCATTATTGGAGGCTGCATCAATTTCTATTATATCCATATTGCTGTCAAGAGAAAGCTTTTGACACGTATCACATTTAAGACATGGATTTCCATTTACAGGACTCAAACAGTTAACGGCTTTGGCAAAAACTTTAGCAGTGCTGGTCTTACCGGTACCCCGGGAGCCACAAAACAGATAGGCATGTCCAATCCGGCCGTTTTCTATCTGATTTTTCAAAATACGAATAATGGCATCCTGTCCTATAACATCATCAAAGGTTTCCGGTCTCCATCGCCGGTACAGCGCCGTATATTCCAAAATGTTCACCTGCCTTCCATTTGAGCCAGCAACAATGTTTAAAACTTGTATAATATTATAACACAAATGCGATTATGTTTGTGCAAAAAATAGAAAAGCCACGACTTTATGCCGCAGCTTTTATTTTCAGGAAATAAATTGTAAATGCCGTGCACCTGTCTTTGATTTGACATCTACAGGCGGGAACCGAACAGTTTACTCCGGTCAGGCTACCCTGCGGCACACGAAAGTGTCTACTTACTGCTGCTTCCTTCCGGACCTGACAGGGTTCATAGGCTTCCGTTGCACAGGACCCAACCATCCTCGTCACTTATTCGGGCCATGACCCCACAGATGCAAACCTAGGACAGGAATTCGACCCCGCTATAGCGGATTGCGGGTTACAGGGCACCGCTAACTCCCCATCTAGCACGGCAAAAATTAACACTGTCAAATAATGCCCGGTACTGTTTTTATATTATGCCCCGAGCACATCAATTATACTATCGTTTCGCTCGTTTTGCAACATGAAAAATTTTGCTCTTGATTTTTTGTACTTCCCGCGGTATACTATTATAGCGTCATAGTATGATAGAATTATAATGTAGACCACTAATACGGAGAGATGGCTGAGCTGG
>JAAZHD010000038.1 GCA_012510895.1 Clostridiales bacterium | reverse complement strand
GTTTACAAACAGGGAAAATTATGTCTATTACACCGCTTATGGTGTAAATGCCCTTATACACGCTGTAGGCAGACACCAGAGCCATTAGAATTACAATTACATAAATAGGTGTCCTGTCAAGCAGAAACATTAATAAAGCCTGAGCAAATATTCTCAGTGATAAGGCGATATAGACCATGGTATTAAAGGAGTTCAGCAAAATTAAAATTTTGCCGAAAAATCTGCCTCCGACTAAAACAAATATTTCCGGCAAGTCTTTATCAGGGTAAAGTGAGGCCAGGAAGTAGTAAACAGAACCAATAATGATGGCCAGTATTCCGCCTATTAATACGGATATCCACGCATCCTGTTTGGCGAGAGAAGCTACAGCCCTTGGGCCGTACAATATGTCAACTCCAAAAATGGCTCCTACGGTCAAGGTCATCATTTGAATTGGTTTTAAGCTGTCTTTTCTCATTTTTTATTTCCCGATTCCGTGTTTTTTGCTCTGACAACATCCTGTGTGTTTAAAAATTCCGGCCGTTTTGTATTTGCAGCCCTTGGACTTTTAAAAATAGTATCTTTGAAATCGCTCAGGCTGAAGGGAGAAATCGGGCTGAGATATCGATATCCGAAGCTTTTTAATGAGGTTAAATAAGCTATTAGAAAAAGCAAACCTATGGCCACGCCGAAACTTCCCAGCACAGATGCCAGCGCCATAAAGGGAATTCTTAAAATTCTGGTTGTCAGGGAAAGACTGTAGTCGGGTATTTGGTATGCAGAGAGGGCAGTGATGGAAATGATTATAACCATTATGGGACTGACTATCCCGGCCTGAACGGCTGACTGGCCGATTACCAGACCGCCTACAATAGCAACAGCCTGGCCGACTACATTGGGCAGCCTTATACCTGCCTCATGAAGCAGTTCCAAAGTAAATACCATGAGCAGGGCTTCTATAATGGCCGGAAAGGGCACCCCTACCCTGCTGCCGGTAATGGAAAGAACCAGCTTTGTAGGAAGCATGCCGGGATTAAAGGAAGTAAGGGCAATATATAAAGAAGGGAAAAGAGTGGAAATGAAAAGGCCTAAATATCTCGTAGCCCTTATCAGAGTGACGGCCACCCAGCTTTCATAATAGTCGTCTACGCTCTGCATTAATATCGGAAGGGTGGCAGGAACAATGATGCATTCAGGAGCGCCGTTCATTATGACGGCCACCCTGCCCTGCAAAAGCCCGGCAACAAGCTTATCTACCCTTTCTGTTGCCTGAATCAGCGGGAAAATGGATCTGGGCCTGTCTACCATAAAATTGCCGATTTCTATTGCAGCTACGGTGCCGTCAATATCTATCTCTTTCAGTTTCTTTCTTACATCTTCCACCAGGTCCGGATCTGCTATGCCCTTTATATAAGTCATAACCAAATCCGTTTTGGTGCGCCTGCCAATCATAAATGTTTCCATGGTAAGATTGGGGTCTCTTACCCTTTTTCGAATAAAGCCGATATTTCTTTTTAGAGTTTCCACAAGTCCTTCCTTAGGACCTTTTACCGATGGTTCGGTTTCGGGAATGCTGAAGGGCTTGCCTTCATATTCTCTGATTTTAATCAGAAGTCCCCTGTCATGTCCTTCTATGCATAAAAAGGTGTCGCCCGAAAGGATGCCCAAAACAATTTCATCAAAGGTAAACACGTCTTCTATATCGCCTATGCTGATAATGGAATCCTTAATTATATCCAGAATTTCGGACTTTTTGGCATGACTGATAAGCTCAACCGATTCAAGAATAAGGGGCTTTAAAATGTGTTCCATGACTTCCGGTTCATCTACCAGATTTTCTATGTAGACTACAGCGCTCCGGAGAGAGGTTCCGCCGATATTAAACTCCCTTGATTTTATATCGAAGGAATTATTCATTATATCAAGCAGGCGGTTTCTGTTATCATCGATGTTTTTGGACAATTGAAATTTGCGCAAATATTCCGTATGCCCCTGAAAAACTGTTTCCCGGTTTTTGTTCCTTTTAAAAATCCTTTGAAAAATGCCCATAATTAACGCAACACCCGTCTTTAATGTTTTTCTGAGGATGAAAAAGCTATATTTTAGTATTACCAGATATCATTTTCTGATTACTGACTTTTCCTTGACCATATGCTGATTCCTTGGATACAATATAATCAAACAGACAAAAGAAATGTGCTGTTAAACACAGCGGGATTAAGCATAGAAAGGGTGGGATTTTATGAAGGTTATTGTCTTTCTGGCCGATGGGTTTGAAGAAGTGGAAGCCTTAACTGTGGTGGATTATTTACGAAGAATGGAAGTAGAGGTTGATACCGTTTCCATTACCTTGGAAAAAGAGGTCAGAGGTTCTCATAACATTCGGGTGCTGGCAGACAAAACCATAGACGAACTGAAGGATATAGAATCTTACCAGGGTGTTGTTATACCGGGAGGCCTGCCCGGAGCTGCCAATCTCAGGGATGACTCAAGAGTTATTGAAACGGTAAAAAAGATGAATGATGCAAAGAAGCTGACGGCTGCCATCTGCGCCGGACCTATTGTTCTTGCAAAAGCCGGAATAATAGAAGGTAAAAAGGTTACTTCTTATCCCGGCTTTGAAGATAAATTGGCAAAGGCTGTATATCAGGAGCAGGGCGTAGTAAGGGACGGAAACATCATTACCGCCAGAGGCCCCTCCCTGGCTGTGTATTTTGCGCTGGAGATTGCAGAATATCTGCTGGGTAAAGAAAAGGCTCAGAAACTAAGGGATAATATACTCTTGCCCATTGCTGAGGCTTATTCGCAAAAATAGTTATACCTGGTATCTATCCTAAATTCGGATCATAAATAGCGCGGACCCCGCCAATATATTTAGGCCTGGTTCTTGCCAAAACCAGATTGGCCGAACCGATTTTATTGATGCTGATTCTGACCGGCACTGCTACCGGTCTTAAGTGCATGCCTATAAGAGTATCTCCGATATCAATGCCGGCTGCTGCCTGTATTGTCTCCACCAGACAGGGCTTGTCCATTCCGGCATAGGCTGCCGTGGCAAAATTTCCTCCGGCTTTTAAGTGAGGTACGGCATTGACCCGGGGATAGTCGTATTT
>JAAZHD010000009.1 GCA_012510895.1 Clostridiales bacterium | reverse complement strand
GTCATTATATAAGGAGGAGGAAGGCTGTAATGAAATCAGCAATCAGAAACAAAGAATCGGCTCCTGAAGGAAGGAGAAGAATTAATTGGGTAAAGCAGTATATGCCTTTACTGAATACATTGGAAAAAGAATTTGAAGCCGAGAAACCCTTTGCCGGAAAGAAGATAGCATTATCCATACACCTGGAGGCTAAGACCGCATATCTTGCACTGGTATTGGCAGCAGGCGGTGCAGAAGTTGCAGTTACAGGAAGCAATCCCTTGTCAACGCAGGATGCTGTTGCAGCAGCGCTTGCGGAATATGGACTGAGCGTATATGCCTGGCACGGCGCTTCTATGGATGAATATAATATGCATCTTAACCAAACACTTGATTTTGGTCCTCATATAGTCATAGACGACGGGGGCGACCTGGTTAATCTTTTGCATGGAAGCCGGGCAGACTTACAGCAGAACGTGATAGGAGGCTGTGAAGAAACCACTACCGGGGTATTGCGGCTTAGGGCCCGGGAAAGGGAAGGAAAGCTGGCCTTTCCCATGATATCGGTGAATGATGCCTTCTGCAAATACCTGTTTGATAATCGATATGGTACCGGGCAATCGGTTTGGGACGGCATTATGCGGACAACCAATCTTATTGTTGCTGGGAAAAATGTAGTGGTTGCCGGCTATGGATGGTGCGGCAAGGGAGTGGCCATGAAGGCCAGAGGTTTGGGTGCCAATGTTATTGTTACCGAGGTTGATCCTGTTAAGGCTATTGAAGCCCATATGGATGGTTTCAGGGTGATGACAATGGATGAAGCCGCCCCCCTGGGCGATATTTTTATTACGGTTACAGGTTGCATTAAGATTATTGATAAAAAACACTTCATGAAGATGAAAAACGGGGTTATTCTGGCCAATGCGGGTCATTTTGATGTGGAAGTCTGGCTGCCCGGGCTGGAGGAGTTATGTGTGGAAAAACGTCCCATGAGACAAAACATTATGGGATATGTTATGGAAGACGGAAGGATTTTGAACCTCCTGGCGGAAGGCAGGCTGGTCAATCTGGCATCCGGCGACGGACATCCTGCGGAAATTATGGATATGAGTTTTGCTCTTCAGGCCTTATGTGCCGGATATATTCTGGAAAACCACGAGAAATTGAATAATTGTGTGTATAAAGTTCCCGATGAAATAGACAAAAGGGTTGCCCTAATGAAGCTGAATGCCATGGGCATAAAGATTGATGAGCTTAATCCTGAGCAATTTAAATACCTGCACAGTTACAACTGAATTCAGGATGGGAAAGGAGTGCTTTCTTATGAAAACACTTATTCATAATGTAGAAATAATAACTATGGATAAAGAGGATCGCCGGTATAAAAATGGTGTTATTCTGGTGGAGGGAGATACCATATCCTATGTTGGGGAGTCTTCGTCTTTTGAATCGGATGTAATAAGGAAAATAAGTGGCGAAAGCGATCTGAAAGTTATAGACGGTAAGGGAATGCAGGCTTTGCCCGGATTTGTGAATGCCCATACACATATAGCCATGACAGCTTTCAGGGGTTATGCTGATAATCTGCCGCTTTGGGAATGGCTGACGGAAAAGATCTGGCCCATGGAAGCCAGATTGGAACCGGGTGATACCTATTGGCTGTCCCTTCTTGGGGCAGGTGAGATGATTAAAGCAGGTATTACAACCATATGCGATATGTATATGTT
>JAAZHD010000008.1 GCA_012510895.1 Clostridiales bacterium | reverse complement strand
TGATAGTAAACTTACATTCTATTTTCGAAATAATAATCTACTTGATTGGTCTTACGATCATATGTTGCTGTTCCGAGAAGTTTTTCATCAAAATATACACCGGTCAGCACAATCTGCCTTGCACCAATATTACTCAACTTCTTAAGTAAAGATTCAATATATTCTTCAGTATAAGGTCCTTCTTGATAAGGTTCATCCAACATAAAAACTGCCTCAGTTATATTAGGAATTATCACATCTGCTTTTGTGCATAATTTTCGCATTCCACGCGGAAAATCACTGGGGAAAGATTTATATAAAACGCCATTGTCAGCCATAACAGGATCAACGATACGTAAAGTTTCCTCGGTGCTCAATAAATCAAATAAATTCTCTACAATTTGCAATTGTTTAAATGAACCGAGATACCCTGTATAGATTGCATCAAATTCCAGATTTAAGGAATTCCAATGAGATACAATGGGCATAATTTCATCCGTAAGATCATGAAAAGTATATCCGTCAATTCCTCCGGTATGAGTAGATAAGACAGCTGTAGGTACTACTGCGCATTCTATGCCTGCAGCAGAAATAATAGGCAATGCGACTGTAAGGGAACATCTCCCAAAACAAGATATATCATGTACTGCCGCAACTCTTTTTTGTCTCTTCATATATTATCTCTCCAGTTACAAGCAGAATGTTATCTGTGAACTTTGCTAATAATAGTATCACGACATTTCAAATTATACAAGTATTTATACAAGTATTAAACCAGGGTGCTCTCCTGTAATGGATAGTCCGCCTGTTTTAGTCACTAAGTATGTATTCTCTGTTCCGACTATGCCAACCCCATCCACACCTCTTTTCGGTTCCAGAGCAATACACATGTTTTCTTCCAAAGGGACTGAGAAACCGGCGGCTAAAACCGGTGTTTCATCAATTTGCAGTCCTATGCCATGGCCAAGAAACTTTACCTTGTGTTCTTTATATCCCATGAAGTGCATTAAAAAAGCTTCATCCAGATTGTCCATTATTGTCCGGTAAATATCTGCCGGAACGGCTCCTGGTTTAAGCAGGCGAGCTATGTCATTTTGCAATGATACACATCTTTCATGAAAATTAATAGCCTCTTCTGGAATCGGTTTCCCAAACATATAGTTCATAGTTTTATCAGTGTGATAACCGTCCAGGCCAAATGCAATATCTACAAAAACCAGGTCTCCCTTTCTCAGCTTTCTTTCCCTGCTGCCCCAAAAAGGCATGGCTGGATTTAAACCATAGTTGCCTCCTGGACCGTCAAAATATGTAGGATACAAGGAACTCTCTCCAAATCCCAGCTGTCCGATTCCAAGATAGGTATCATACATCCCAAATCGGGCAAAACCATGATAACCTTCCTCCATGAGCACTGAAAACAACCGTGTTGCCAAATCGAGTTCGCTCATGCCTTCCTTAAGAATTTCCGGAACATACTCTTCCAGTATCTTTTGATGAGTTTTTCCGGCTTGCTTCATTATATTCAGCTCATACTTACTTTTTATGGAACGAACGGCCATAATAGAGGTATCTGCTGATTTCACATCCTGAAAGGAAAAATATTTTTGCAGCCGTTTATATAATGCCAGAGGCACCGATTCCATTTCTGTATACAGAACATCCGGTGCTTTCCCCATAAAGGCTGCCGCTTCACGATAACTTTTCATAGGACGTATATACGGAAATAATGATTCGTCCATAGCACGTTCGTAACTTCTGCGAACCCAGAATACCGCATCATCATCTTTGGGTATAATCAGGATTCCATCCTGCATAGTTCCGGTAAAGTAGTATTGATTGGTTTTACTGCTTATAATAACCCAACCCCAGTCCGGGTGGTCCTGATTCATTCTCGCTCTGAAACGCTGCATTCTGGAATGTAGTTCCGATTCAGGTATTCTTTTGTCCATATTTATCTCCTTCAGCTCCTTAGCAATAAATACCGAAATCAAAAAAGCACATTTATCTATAATCTATGAAGACAACAGTGCCCTGTCATTGGCGAATTCTTCTCCGCTGGCTCTGCCAAAACGATCCAGTAAATCTTCCACTGTCAGTCTCTTCTTTTCCTCCCCGTTTATATCCAATATAATACGACCTTCATGCATCATAATAAGCCGGTTTCCATGTTTTATTGCATCTCTCATATTGTGTGTAACCATCATTGTTGTAAGGTTATTCTTTTCGATCAATTGATCAGTAATCTCCAATACTTTCCTTGCAGTCTTGGGGTCCAAAGCAGCTGTATGCTCATCCAAAAGCAACACCTTAGGTTTTTTTAAGGTAGCCATTAACAGGGTAAGAGCCTGCCTCTGGCCGCCGGACAGGAGGCCGACTTTATGATCCAGTCTGTCTTCCAGCCCCAGCTCCAACCTTTTAAGCTGCTGGTAGTATAGCTCTCTTTCTTTTTGTGTAACGCCCCATCTTAAACCTCTTCTTTGTCCTCTTCGGTAAGCTAAAGCTAAATTTTCCTCGATGCCCATATTGGAAGCAGTCCCCATCATAGGATCCTGAAAAACACCACCCAGGAAAGCTGCTCTTTTATATTCAGGAAGATTAGTAATTTCTACATCATCAACAAATATTGAACCATGATCTACATTATACACACCGGCTACACAGTTAAGCAAGGTGGATTTTCCGGCTCCATTGCCTCCAATAAGAGTAACAAAGTCTCCTTCGCGAAGTTCTAAGCTTACACAATCCAAAGCCACCTTTTCATTTACGGAGCCCGGATAAAAAACTTTTATCAGATTTTCTACCCTAAGCATCTATTTCACCCCCTTAACTGATCTCTTCAAAGGTGTCAGATATTTCTGGAATACCGGCAATGATAATGCCAATGCCACGGTTATGGCAGTAAACAGCTTTAAGTCATTGGCCGGCATTCCTAATTTTAATACCAGGGCAATGATAATACGATAGGTGATGGCGCCCAGTACAAGGGAAATTAACCGGCCCATAAAGTTCCTGCTGCCGAAGAGCACTTCACCGATAATAACAGAAGCAAGACCGATAACAATAGATCCTGTTCCCATTTGTATATCCGAATAACTTTGGTTTTGAGCAATGAGGGCTCCACTGAGTGCAATGAGACCATAGCTGATGATAAGACCTAATATAATTGTCGTATCAGTGTTAATTCCTTGGGCTCGTACCATGTAGGGATTATTACCGGTTGCCCTGATTGCAGATCCGATTTCGGTTCCGAAAAACCAGTACAAAAAGACTACAAGCACACCTACAAAAACGAACCCAAGAATTATTGAAGCATATGTTTTTTGCAGTCCTATTTTTTCAAGAAATGTAAAAACTGTATTCATGCGAAGAAGGGATATATTTGCCCTGCCCATAATACGTAAATTTACAGACCATAGGGCAATCATGGTCAATATGCCGGATAACAACGCCGGTATTTTCAGCCTTGTATGCAGTAAGCCTGTAGCCAATCCAGCTGCCATTCCACCCAAAAGAGCAAGAAATGTTGATAAAAAGGGATTCAACCCCATTGTAATACCTCTTGCTGCAATAGCGGCACCCATAGCGATACTGCCCTCTGTAGTCAGATCAGCGATATCGAGTACACGATACGTAATGAAAACCCCTATTGTCATAACAGCCCATAGTAAGCCCAAAGACACTGAACCCATTAAGATATCCAACATTATTGAATCCATTCCCCTCTTCTTTGCTATACTTACAAATAATGATGATTGTTTTTAACTGTCTGCTGACAGCTTTTTAATACTTAAACTTCTATTCTTCCATTTCAAAAACAAATTCCTGCAATCTTTCCGGAATAGCTATTCCAAATTCTTCGGCGATAGTCCCGTTAATTGCATAATCATAATCTGCAGGAGCTTGCACTGGCATATCAGCTGGCTTCTTTTCTCCCTTAAGTATATCGATTGCCATTATTCCGGTCTGATATCCCAAATCATAATAATTAATTCCAAGTGATGCAAGGCCTCCCTTCCTGACCATTCCGATTTCACCGCAAATAACCGGTGTTTTGGTATTGGCAGTTACCCCATATACATTAGGCATGGCAGAGGCCAGTATATTATCGGTTGGAATATAAATAGCCTCACATTGGTTGACTATGCTTTCTAAAGCTTGTTGAATCTCACTGCTGTTGGTGACGGTAACTTCTACATGGCTCAAGCCAAGATCTTCAATAACCTCTTTTGCTATATTTGCCTGAACGATAGAATTATCTTCCCCAGATGTATATATAATGCCGACTCTCTTAACATGAGGAACCAGTTCTACCAGTAAATCAATCTGTTCTTTAATGGGATTCATGTCTGTAGTACCCGTGACATTTCTCCCAGGCGAATCATTAGAATCTACCAGGCGGGCAACTTCAAAGTCAGTAATTGCAGTTGCCAGAATAGGTATCTCAGTTGTTTTGCCTGCTATTGACTGAGCTGCAGGTGTTGCAATTGCCAATACCAGATCTACATTATTACTTACAAACCTGTCGCTGATTGTGCTTAAATTAGATTGATCACCTTGCGCATTTTGTATATCCAGGGTAATATTCTCTCCATCAACATAACCGTTGTCTTTTAAGGCATCTATAAACCCTTCACGAGCCTGATCAAGGGCTATATGTTCAGCATACTGTATTATACCGATGGCCTTTTTGCCTTTAGCCCCGGTGCCGGCTGTGCAGCCTGACACAATAAGGATGATTGTTAAAGCCAATAATAATGATAATACCCTTTTAATTTTCTTCATAAACATTCGCCTCCATCTTTTAAATGTTGAATTTAATATTTAGCGTTAAAAAAATCGCCGCCTGTATAACAGGGGCGAGTGTTTCCATTCGCGGTACCACCTTGTCTTCGTTGCTAAAAAACAACCTCAGCGGGTAACAATATAATTACCCCTCCATATATAACGGTTGGATTCCGGCATGACCTACTTTGCATATTAATGCTTTCAGTATGCAGCTCTCGGGAGGAATTCACGAGATTCGTTACCTGCCTTCTTTCACCTGCCAAGGCTCTCTGTAAGGAACAAAATACCCGCTACTGGTTCCCGGTCACAGCCATTTATAAGTATTTATTGTGGTGTATACTTAAACATTATATGCAGGCATATACTCTTTGTCAACTGTTTTTTAGCATCGAATTATTATTGAAATATTGTATACACATTAAGTATCCTTATCGCTGTCAGGTAATTGCTTCTTATATGTTTCATTGCTTATATTTTCTATATCCTCAACTCTTCCTGAATTTTCATCACTGTCATACCATGCATTATTATAGTCAATGAGTTCATTTACGCTAAAATCCTGCGGTCCGCTGGAACTGCCGTATTCCTGTACATCCTGCCATGCGTCTTCACCGTCATATGCAACGTTTTCTCCTGCTGTGAATGTACGTGCGAAAGGTGTTTTCAGCACATCCTCTTCCACCGGCCTGCTGATATTTTTATTCTTGAAAGCCTTTCTGTTTTCTTCCTCGCAATCAATGCATTCCTCGGCTGTCGGCAGCGCATCCAGCCTGTCAAAATCTATTTCTTTACCGCAAAACTTACAGAAACCATAATCCCCTACATCCATTCTGGCCAATGCCTCTTTTGCCTCAATCAACTTTTGAGACTGATGCCTGTTAAGAGCGAACTGTTTATCAAGTTCAAAACTTTCACTGGCTAGATCTGCAGGATGATTATCGTATGAAGACAATTCGCCTGTACTATCTTTCATCGCATTCTGAAATCCATATTCTCTTTGCAATGATAAAATGTTATTATGGTACTCTATTTCCCTGAGGAGTTTATTTCTTAAATGGTTTTTCTCATAGTCATTCATCGTTTTGCCTCCTGTGATATTTTTTTCTTATTAAATTAAAAAGCAAGGACGCATCTAAGTATGTCCTTGCCAAAAATGTATTATTCCAATCAGGTAACGGGAAATGGTGTTATGCAAAAGCTTTTAATGTACAGTAAGCATGTCTGAAATAATGGCCATGCAAATCTTTGGAGTAATTCTGAAGTATCTTTTTCCCGTTTTGAGCGCTGTCATCTCCACAGCGGTACAACGCCCGAGCCAGGAAAATTTCACGCAGCACATTATTGCGAAGCGTCACGTCCACTCTGTCAGGTACTGCACTGTCACGTGCATCTTTCAATGTAGTTATATGATGGCCGGTACGCCCTTCTTTCATAAGCAGTGCTGATAATACCGGTACAGCAGCTGGACTTCCTATAGTTTCACAAGCCATAGCAATCGCCCTGTAATGTGAAAAGGCATGATCTTCTGACAAGATATAAGCTTTTTCGAGAATAACCTCCAATGCTTCTTCCTGCCTTGACTGTCCTAAAGCAATAATAAGACTGTCCAGTCTGCTCATACAGGGACCAAACTGTCCCATGCCAGTGTAATCCCATCCTTCATCCCAGCTGTCATAGGATTTTACTTCTTCCATAAGAACCTGAATGCCGATTCCATTGCCAAGCATGGAAAGCACCTGCGCGAAAACCAATTTTTCATTATTCTGCTCAGATTGAAACCAAGCTTCCAACAATAATTCTTCAGCTTTTTGAGGATTAGTCAGCAGGATTTCGAGCCCTTTAAATCCATTTGGTAAGGTTTTTACAGCATTCTTCAACTGTTCCTCAGAGTATGGGAAATTATCAGCATCGGTAAGAACTCGTTTAGGCAGAATTCCCTTATCTACCAGATATGCTTGTACTTTCTTTATATCTACCTGTCTTACTGTAATTTTTTCATGTGAAGCAAGTGCACTCAAATAACCTACTGAGTATCCCTGATTCTGTAAACAAGGCTGCATGCGTATCACAGGCATTGCGTCACGATGGGCACTAGCCCCCAGCCCGGTTACGATAATGTTCTCCAAACCTTTAGGCAGCAAGCTTCTCAATGGAACATCTGCTTCATATATGGTATGCCGTTTCTCTGGCGGAAGAATAGTAAAGAATGGATCTATTGTGTAGCCGTGGGTGTCAAAGGAACTCTTATGATAGGATATGGTATCTTCATATCTGCGATGATTTATGATATCAAGGACAGATACCACATGCTCTCCTATTATCCTCCGTCTTTCCCGTGTTTGAGGCAGCTTTCCGATATCATATGTATTATCAAACATAGCTTTCCCTGAAACATATAGCCTAGTAATATCATAGACATCATTATCATCAATAAAAGTCCAATCTGTATTATTATAATAGTCTCCCAAATTTACCGGCGGCAAACCTGCACCCTGAACAGCAAAAAGATTCTCATCGGTATGCTCATAATCAGCACCTGCTGCAATTGCGATATCTCCACTGCCGGTTGAATCAATGACCACATGAGCCAAAACAACGCCTAAACCATCAGGTGTTGCTGCCAATACACCCTTGACCTTATCCTGTTCTACCAGAGCTCCGCATCCCAGAACACCGAACCATATATCTCCACCTGCTTTGAGAATTTCTTTCCTATACCATTCAGTCTTCCAATCGAAATTGCTGTGACCCTCCCTGGTTAACTGCCTTGGATGATCCGATGGAGCCATCTCCGAAACTCCTCTATCAATTTCCTTCGTAAACCCTTCTCTAAAGCCATCCCAGTAAACACCAATTTTTCCCATAGTCGACAGGCCGCCCAGTCCATGCAAATACTCAATGACAAGCGTCCTGGCACCATGGCGTGCTGCACTTATGCCGGAATTGGCACCGGCTGTTCCACCGCCCATCACCACAACATCATATTCGCCAATAACAGGTATTTCAATATTATTCAGGCGCGTACAGCCTTGATTGTTAACAGGTCTGATCAGCATTGAACTAATACGAATTATTCCATTTATCTTTTTGGCTGTATTTAACTTTGTATTCTGAGAGACTCTATACACTGGTGTTACAAAGGAATTATTTGTTCTTCTCACAAGCATAGCAGCAGCTTCCCCAACCTTTTCTCCCCAAAGTACAGCATTTTGCGGCTTCCCCAATTCCTCAACATTACTGCGATTTAGGTCTGCGCAATATCCCAAAACATATATATTATTGATATCCCTTGGTATGCATGCTTCTACAGGAATATTATCCAAACTAAATTTTTCATTATTATATGACTTAACACCCTTAATTTTGAAATATGGTATAGTATACAGGTTGTCAGCTGCATCAACCTGATCTGGATCCCAGACGTCCCCTCTTATTTTCTGTTCTATGGCATTAAGTTTTAAATAAGACAGGTCTTCTGCCGGATAAAAAAAAGTATATTCATTGCAAGGATAGCTAATATTATCACGTTTTGCAGATATAGGCAGTAATCTCTTCTCTACAGGAGGTTTGGAAGTGTTGCCAACGGTAATGAATTGAAACTTATGCAATAAGTCAGTCTTTTCCTCTTCAAATTCTGCACCTGCCAGTTTTGCCACAGATGCTCTTTGTGTACTGTCAATTATAACTTTTCCATATATCACCTGCTGGCCGGAGCGATTGGTTATTACTACTCCTGTCGGTCTCTTGTTTTTGTCTAACAATATTTCTGATACATAACTTGAATATAAAAAATCTATATTATTGTCTATCAACTCGTTTTAAAGTGCTTCTTTTACAATAAAAGGCTTTCTGTCCTCTCATTCCGGAAAGAAT
>JAAZHD010000356.1 GCA_012510895.1 Clostridiales bacterium | reverse complement strand
TTTTACAGCCATCTCAGCCGCTGCCACTGCATATTGTGTAAAGATATCCATTCGTTTCGCATCTTTTTTTTCCATATAATCCTGAGGATCAAAATTTTTTACCTCAGCCGCAATTTTTGCATCGAAATTTTTGGTGTCAAAACGTGAAATTTTATCGACTCCGCTAATGCCATTACATACATTTTCCCAGAAAGTTTTCACTGAGTTTCCTAATGGTGTAATAGCGCCCAATCCGGTTACCACCACTCTCGTTTTCAACAGAAATACCTCCTTAGTTTAATGAAGTGTATGTTATATTATTACATATATACTATATTATGGTAATATCTAAATATAAATCTTCTTATGATTTTAAAAACATAACTTAAATAGATTAATAAACAGGAATATTAATAGTAGTAATAAGTGCATATATTGGATAATTCGGATTCCCTTTCACAGGGAATCCGATGAAATAAAATATTAGGAGTGCGATTTGATGTATTCAATTACGTCGCCAATTTTAGAAATTTGTTCTGCTTCTTCATCAGGAATTTCCATGTTGAATTCTTCTTCCAGTGCCATAATTAATTCTACAATATCTAAAGAATCCGCGCCTAAATCATCAACGAAAGAAGATTCCATGGTAATTTCATCAGCTTCTATTCCTAATTGTTCTGCTATTATATCTCTGACTTTCTCGAACATTTCTTTCACCTCCTCTCAATAGTCTAATTCTTAATTATATGCAGTGTCAAATTATATTATTACATATTCATACCTCCGTCAATATGTATTATCTGCCCAGTTATATAGTTGCTTTCCTTAGAAGCAAGAAATGCAACCACATTAGCAACATCTTCCGGTTTTCCATAACGTTTTAGAGGTATTTGTTTAAGTATTTCTGCTTTTTGTTGCTCTGTCAGATTATTTGTCATATCGGTATCAATAAATCCAGGCACAACCACATTAACCATTATATTCCTGGGTGCAAATTCTTTCGCTATAGATTTAGAGAAACCTATAACTCCTGCTTTAGAAGCTGCATAGTTTGCCTGACCTGCATTCGCGGCAATACCTACTACAGATGATATGTTTATTATCTTCCCATATCGCTGTTTAATCATATATTTAGAAGCTGCTTTTGTAACCAAAAAGACACCATTTAAATTTGTATTTAATACAATATTCCAATCTTTTTCATTCATTCGTAAAAGAAAAGTATCACGTGTAATGCCAGCATTATTTACCAAAATATCAAGACTGCCTAAATATTTTATGGTATACTTCACCATCTCTTCTACTTCATTTTGCACAGTTACATCTGCCTGAATTGCACATGCCTCCTTTCCCATTTTTTTAATTTCAGCAACCACTTCCTCTGCTTTTTCCTTATTTGTTGAATAGTTTACTGCAATACATGCACCTAATTCAGCCATTTTTAGTGCACATGCCCTTCCAATTCCTCTGGAGGCTCCAGTAATTAAAACTACTCTGCCCGTAAGATCCATAAGGTTACTCCTTTCCGGATAAAATGTTTTCAGATATTCTTTCCAATGTATTTAGATCTTCTACGTTATACGCTCTGATAGAATTATCAATTCTTCTTATAAACCCTGTTAAAGCCTTCCCTGGTCCTAATTCTAAAAAAACATTTACTCCTATGGAAATCATGTATCTGACTGAATCCTCCCATCGTACCGGACTATATACTTGCTTTATCAGTAATGAGCGTATTTCTTCCGATGTGGTAACCGGTTTTGCAGTTACATTAGATATAACAGGAATAACTGGTGGATTTATGTTAACATTCTTTAATTCTTCTGCTAAAGCATAGCTTGCAGGTTTCAACAGTAAAGAGTGAAAAGGGCCGCTGACAGAAAGCGGGACAACTCTTTTCGCTCCTGCTTTTTTAGCTAGTTGAGAAGCAATATTAACAGCTTCTGTTTCACCAGAAATAACCATTTGCCCAGGACAGTTATAATTTGCTATAGATACCATTCCATACTTTTCAGCCTCTTCACAACACGCTAATAATCTCTCCTCTTCCAGTCCAATAACAGCTGACATAGCTCCTTTACCAGCCGGGACTGAACTTGACATTATAATTCCTCGTTTTCTGACTAAAGGAATTGCATCTCTATAAGTAAAGGATTTAGCAGTAACAAGTGCAGAATATTCTCCCAAACTAAGCCCAGCTGCAATAATTGGATTAAATCCCATATCTATCAAAAGTTGTGCTATGGCTGTACTTACCATCAATATTGCAGGTTGAGTGTTTTCTGTTCTTTTTATTTCATCATCATTTCCATTAAAAACAGTATCTACAAAATTTTCCTGCAGAATTTCATCGGTTTCATCAAAAATATCACGTACACTTTTATAGTGGATGTATAAGTCTTTACCCATACCAATATATTGTGCACCTTGTCCAGGAAACATAAATGCAATTTTCATATGTGAACCAAACCTTTCGATTATTTTGCTTTTTATTTATGCCATTTAAGAATACTGGAACCCCAGGTAAGTCCTGCTCCAAAACCTACTAAACAGACATTATCACCTTTCTTAATTTTACCTGATTTTACTGCTTCATCTAATGCAACAGGTATAGAAGCAGCAGACATATTTCCATATTTATCTATATTGAAGAATACTTTTGCCATGCTTAGATTTAAACGTTTTGCAGCATTTTCTATAATTCGGATATTTGCCTGGTGAGGAATCAAATAATCGATGCTTTCTTTTTCTAGTCCGGCTAGTCTTAATGCCTCCTCTGCAGCTGTAGACATAATTCTTACTGCAAATTTAAAAACTTCACTGCCATCCATATAAATAGTGTGATAGTTTTGCTCAATGGTTTCGAGAGTAGCTGGCATTCTTGAGCCTCCTGCTTTTACATTTAGAGCGGCCGCACCACTTCCATCAGCTCCTAAGTAGTGAGATAAAAAACCATATCCATTTTTTACCCTGCTTACCACTGCAGCACCTGCCCCATCCCCAAACAAAACACAGGTTCTTCTGTCTTTCCAATTAGTTATTCGACTTAGACATTCTGCTCCGATTACCAGTATGTTTTTATAAAACCCGGTAGCGATATATTGATGGGCTGTATTTAGTGCATATATAAACCCGGAGCATGCTGCCTCCAGATCAAAAGCAGCTGAGTTTTCTGCTTTTATATTATGCTGTACAATGCAAGCAGTAGATGGAAAAGGCATGTCGGGAGTAGAAGTCGCTATTAGAATCAAGTCTATATCTTTAGCTGTTAATTCTGCATCTTCCAATGCAAGTAAAGCGGCATTGGTAGCCAGATCAGATGTGGCCTGACAATCCTCTGCAATTCTTCTTTCTCTTATACCGGTACGCTTTACAATCCATTCATTTGAGGTATCAACAATTTGTTCCAAATCTTTATTCGTAATAACCTTTTCAGGCAAATAGGAACCTGTTCCAATTATGCCTGCCGAATACAAACCTATTGCCATTTTACTCCTCCTGCGCATATGCTAGAGTGTTT
>JAAZHD010000355.1 GCA_012510895.1 Clostridiales bacterium | reverse complement strand
GCTTTATTGTTTATAGATGTTGATAATTTCAGAAATATAAATAATATGATTGGTCATGATTTGGGCGATCAATTACTGCTGCAGATTGGAGAACGTCTTGTAAAAATAACACAGCCAAAAGGCCGGGTATATCATATAGGCGAGGATGGATTCGTCATATTATTTCCAGATGCCTCAGAGGATGGCCTGGGGGAAATTATGGCGGCTTATGTTCTGGGAAGATTTAAGGAAAGCTTTGAAATCTCCCATCATGTCCTTCATCTTACTCTCAGTATTGGTGTTGTGGACAAACCGCCTGCAGATAAAAGTATAGATGAAATTCTGACTGCAGCGGAAATTGCCATGTATCAGGCAAAAAAGGACGGCAGAAACCAATATGTGGTTTTCGATTCTCCTCTGACCGGTGAGCTTAGGGAGAATATTAAGATACAAAAGTATTTGATAAATGCAATAGAAGATGATGAGTTTGAAATACATTATCAGCCGCAGCTGGATCTGATAAATGACAGGATAGACGGTTTCGAAGCATTGCTTCGCTGGAACAGCAAAAAGTCGGGCATGGTTCCGCCGGACCGCTTTATTAAAGCGGTGGAAGACAACCATATGATCATTCCATTAGGCAGCTGGGTGTTAAGAAGTGCCTGTGCCTTTATTAAAAACCTGGAAGCCAAAGGCTATCCCGATTTGAATATATCGATAAATATATCTATTATACAGCTTTTGCAGGATGATTTTGTTACAACGGTACAGGAGACACTGGATTTTCTGGAACTGAATCCTCAGCAGCTGGAACTGGAAATTACCGAATCCATGTTCATGGAGTCTTTTAAATTGTCACTGCCAAAATTAGAACAGCTGAGAGAAATGGGAGTCAGATTAGCCCTTGATGACTTTGGCACAGGTTATTCCTCGCTGAGTTATTTAGCTCAAATCCCTATTTCCACTCTGAAACTGGATAAGTCTTTTATTGACAAGATTGAAACAGAACAGGAAGGCCTGATAGAGGGCATTCTATATCTGTGTAACAGACTTAACCTAAGTACTGTAGCTGAAGGAGTGGAGCACAAAAGACAAATCGCTTATCTGAAGAAAATGGGCTGCCATAAGATGCAGGGGTATGTATTCAGCAAGCCTTTGCCTGAAAAAGATATTATCAACTTTCTCCAAACTCACACAAAGCCTTCTGATAAATAAGCAGCTGTCAAAAATAATCTCCATGTAAAATAATAATTGAAAGAGTTTTTCTTGGTAATTTCATAAAATTCATAAACCGGAGGAAGAAAAAATGTATTTTGAGTGGAAAGACAGTTATGAACTGGGGGTTGAGAAAATAGACAAACAGCATAGAAAGCTTTTCAGCATTGGTGACCGGCTTGCTGTGCTGATCCAGACAAAAGAGGTTATGGACAATTATGAAGAAGTCAGACAAATATTAAATGAACTTAAAGACTATACCCTTTATCACTTTTCTTCGGAAGAAAAGCTGATGAGGGAAATAAGCTATCACGATATCGTAAACCATGCCATAGAACATAATTTTCTGCGTAAAAAACTAAAGGAAATTGACACCATTGAAGAAGCCAATCATAAAGTAGTCGTGAAACTGGTATCCTTTCTGTCTGACTGGATTTCACATCATATACTTATTACCGATGTGAAGGTCGGAAATTACATAAGGACAAGGAAATAACAAAATCCAGCCTTGCTTTAACGCTTTAGTTCTCTCTTATCGGATTTATTCTGAATCTGAGATCAGGTGACAGGCTGTTTTTGCCCTCACCGCTTGGGCCGCCCCCGGAGCCGCCGTTGCCGCCGCCAGTATCCTCTCCTCCCAGCGGAGCATAAATGATCGTTGGATTATTGCCCGATGTAACTACACCCTTATTAGTTGCTAAAGCACCTATTATAAATGCAGAACTGCAATTAGATAAGTCAACATCCATATTAGCATATACCGTCCCAAACCAATGCCTTGGGTCAGTACTATTATTTAGATAAAATTCCCCATGGGTTTCCCAATATACCATACCTGCTAATCTTATTGCAGTTTCCGGATCATCCCGATACAAAACATCTATTCCTTTCCAATCTTTTGTGTTTTCTGTTACGTATACCGGACCTGTGTACATAATATCACCTTTTGAATAGATATTAATAGGTCCATTGCTTAAGTCCAGCCTTATCGATTGTCCCCATCTGGCACCATCTATTTTATTAAAAACATAATCACCAGACTTAAAAACAACAGTACTGCCGCCATTTACAAACAAATCACCATAAACCCCCGGTTCAATAATGAAATTAGTGCTTCCTTGAGGAACAGTAATATTTTTACTTGTGTCCGGTGAAAAAACCGATAATTCCGGCGGTAAAACTTTTTCTACAATTGGAAATGTGGGCTTTTGCGGGTTTTTAGGCTTGTTTTCCGGCTGAATTATCACATTGACATTACCAGGATTATGTTGATTTGTAGAGCCGCCTGCCCATGAGTTGCCATTAATTTGAGTATTGTTCCCCTTATAAATATTTCCACCGGCAAATACATTCCCCTGAATAACAGAATTGTTATTTTTATTAGAATTCTGCATTGTTAAATCGCCATTTAAATATACATTCTGGCCTGCTTTTGTACCGCTTTCCATTAATACATCGCCTGCCGCATGTAAGTTCCCTGATATCATCGCATTGGATGATTTCAATGTAACGTTCCCCATTGAGAATAAATCTTTAGATACACTTCCATTTGCGCTTACAGTTACATTTCCAGATGAATGTACGTTTCCTGATACGCTGGCTCCTTGTAACACTGAAACATTTCCAAGTGCAAATACATCTTCAAGCACTTTACCGTTAGATGAACCTAAAGTTACATTTCCATTCGCATGAACGCTTCCTTCTACTATACCGGAGCCTCCTCCTGCTGCTACATTAACATCGCCGTTAAGTGCGTATACATTTCCTGTTACTCTTGGGATATTGCTGCTGCCTTTAATACTGACAGATGTTTCCGATATCACATTTCCATCTATTTGCGTTCCTGCAGATTCTAAATTTACTTTACTGCTATATACATCCCCGCTTATATTGCTTGCGTTAGGCAAACTTAAGCTTTGAGAACTGTACACCACATAATCAAAAGCCGAAGGTTTCGAACCTTTCACTATATCAATTTTGTGTGCTATATCAACGGTAGTGTTAACTGTTCGCTTTCTGTCGCCGATCCTGCCGATTGAAGTGATCACATAAGTGTTGACTTCTTTCGTATAATCATCTTCTGTTCTCTCGATTCTTTTAGTATCATCAACAGTTACCGTTACCTCAGCCACAGGCTGCTCACCAAAGGATTCTTCAAATTGGTCCAGGGTGACTGTGTTTATTTCATTATTTATATAATTATTTAAACTTTGGAAAAAGGCATCATGGCTCAATACTTGCTCTGAAAGCTCGTCAACCTTGCCTCTTATTTTATCGACAGCGATATTAGCCCCTGATTCGGCAATATAGTAAACCGCCTGAAAATCGCGATCCACAACTGTAAGCCTGAAATTAGAAGCAGCAACAGAAATTAAGCTTATTCCAAGAATGGTAATTATTATCGAAATCATTAATACTGTTACCAAAGCTGAACCTTTTTGGTTTTTGAAACGATCGAAATTAAAACATCTAATCATTTTCACTTACTCCCTTACAGATAAATAGGAAGACAACGTTACTTCTTTACCACCGTTTGCTAAAGTGGTAATTTCTATTTTTATTCTGAAATCTGCCTCTACCAATTCCGTTTTAAATGATCGGATTCCGGTTACAAATACATTTCCATCTTTTAATATAGTATATGAATTCTTATCAAAGCTATATAAACTTTCATCTATTTTGATGTTATTCTCATCAATTATGTCTATCTGATCAGCCCTTCTTATCTCTCTGGTAAGCTGCCGTATTACCTGCCTTGCCCTTGCTTGATTGTCTGCATTATCAAGCTGTCTGCCGTAACTTTTTATACCTGCAAAAAACAAGTTATAACCAATGGTAAGAACTATCCCGAGTATTGCCAAAGCAATAACTAATTCTACAAGGGTTATCCCTTTTTTGTTATTATACTGTTTCATAGCTGCACCTTCTTAAATATACTACGACTGATTTAATAAATAGGTTTCCATCTGTGCTTTAAGTTCACGTTTGGTGTTATCCGAATATACCTTTATTATTATTCTGATTAAACCGCCGTCCGTTTCCACTTTCTCGTCAATCCAATAGCCCCCGCCGAAGGGGTCAGTATACTCACCGCCTGCAGGGATTGTGCCGTCTGTCTTATGCTCCGCATACCTTGTCTCTATTATGCTCTGAGCAATATATGTAGCATCCAGAATATCTTCGGACCTTTTGTTGGTTAATGCGGAAAATACAAACATGTTTAAGAGGGGTATAATAATTAATCCCAAAATAGCCAGCGATACTATAACCTCAACTAAAGTTAAACCTTTTGATTTGCCCCTTGTCTTCAATAATGATATGTTCATTTTCATTCCTACTTTCAAATTGCAAAGCGATTAATCTTAATTTTAATATGCATTTTAAATTCTGACTATAAGCTTAAGCTGTTAATTATATTCATCAGTTGTCTGGGGAAGCGAAAAAAACCTTCATCCATTGTCATTCAGGAGTAGGTAACAAGGGCAGTCTGTAAGCTTATAGTATACGAGTGCTCAAGTACAGTCAACTGTTTTATTGCATTATATTTAGGTTTTCAGGCAGATTTATCAGGCTGTTTATTTATGCTTTGGTGAAACAAAAATAATAAAAATCAGTCAATACTATTATAACAAATTATATCAGACGCATGCATGGTTTATGCCCTCAATTATTATGTAAAGGATGATTGCGCTATGATTGAAATGAAAAATAATACTTTAAGAAAAAAACTTATAAGACTTGCAGCTCTCCTTATGCTTTTGGCACTTACAATAAATACCGCCGGCTGTTCCGGTTTTCCTCCCAAGGTATCGGCAGAGAATCTTATGGAGCAGATTAAGCCCAATCCTGTTGACGGAAAAACGACGGACAGCCAATTTATTAACAGTACAGCTGATTTTATCGTCGAATTGTTTAAGAAATCCGTTGATGACAAGAAAAATTCTCTCGTATCCCCATTATCGGTTATGTATGCTCTGGCTATGACTGCAAACGGAGCAGAAGGCGAAACCCTGGCTCAAATGGAAAAGGTTTTGGGCAAGGAAATTCCTCTTGATGAGCTTAATGAGTATCTTCATTATTATGCAGAGAACCTGCCCCATGTTGAAAAATCAAAATTTAAAATGGCCAACTCCATATGGTTCAGAGATGATGAAAATAAGTTAAAAGTGGAAAAGGATTTTCTGCAGAAAAATGCCGATTATTACAATGCTGAAATATACAAGTCGCCGTTTACCGATGAAACTATTCTGGATATTAACAAGTGGGTTAAGAAAAACACAGACGGCATGATAGAAAAAATAATCGATGAGATAGACGAAGATACTGTTATGTATCTCATCAATGCCATGGTTTTTGATGCAGAATGGAAAGAGGTATATAGTAAAGGCGATATTTATCAAGGTCAATTTACAAGCTGGGATGGAACAAAACAAACAGCTGACTTTATGAGATCTGAAGAAAGCTATTACCTGGATGACGGCAGAGCAACCGGATTCATAAAGCCTTACTTCGACGATAAGTACAGCTTTGTTGCCCTCCTGCCCAATGAAGGAATAAAAATCGAGGATTATATTGCAGATCTTACAGGCGAAGGATTGCTTAACACAGTCAGCAGCGCTGAACCGGCAACTGTCTCTGCTTCTCTTCCCAAATTCAGTTATGAGTATGAAATTACGCTGAATGATGTATTAAAAAGCATGGGAATGACCGACGGTTTTAACCCTGTAACAGCTGACTTCAAAAGATTGGGAAGTTCACCCATAGGCAATATCTATATAGGCGAGGTGCTTCACAAAACCTTTATATCACTGGATGAACTGGGCACAAAAGCCGGAGCAGTAACCAAGGTGGAGATGAAGGTTGAAAGCGCAATACTGGATATAAAGATTGTTACCCT
>JAAZHD010000354.1 GCA_012510895.1 Clostridiales bacterium | reverse complement strand
TTATTGGAACACCTATCCCGTTTCATGCGGAACAGTCTGTCAAAGCATTGGAGGCAGGAAAACACGTACTTAGTGAAGTTACAGCATCAAATACGCTAGAAGGTTGTCAAAAGATTTATAATGCAGCTAAACGCTCCAAAGGCAAATACATGCTTGCGGAAAATTATGTATATTTTCACTTCATTCAGGAGTGGAAAAAATATATAGACGGCGGAATGATTGGGCGTATTCATTATGCAGAAGCAGAATACATTCATGATATCCGTCGTTTGCTTATAGATAAGGAAACCGGAGAGACTTTCTGGCGCAAGTACAGGCCGCCGATTCATTATTGCACTCACTGCTTAGGGCCGCTGCTTTTCCTGATGGGTGACGATTATATAGTAAAGGCAACTGCAAGCGGCACAAAAAACACTATACTTCCTGATCTCTGGCCGTCCACTATAGACATGCAGGTTGCACTCTTTGAAACAAAACAAGGACGCGGCATTAAGATTTGCCGCAGCCAGGTTACACCTCGTCCTGAGCCCCATACAGTTTATTACAGCGTTTACGGCACCAAAGGTTTTCTTGAAAACACACGCCACGGAGGCGAGGTAGTAGGTAATCGGTATTTTGAGGGGTTTGACAGACATACGGTTCCCTTTGACTGCTATCAGACACAGGTGGATGCACCTGACTATGCAAAGGGCGGTCATGGCACCAGCGACTATTACATTTCAGAGGCTTTCCTTGACAGTATCGAGTATGATACGGAACCGCCCCTTAATGTAGACCGTGCAATGGAAATGACCGTGCCCGGTATAATTGCACATGAAGCAGCAGTGCAGGGCAATGTTTGGCTTGATGTGCCGATTATACGTTAGGACGTTAGTAATGACGAAGATGGAGGTGCTAAGATGGAAAAACTAAAAGTAGGAGTTGTTGGTGTTTCCCGCGGGAATGCTTATTTAAGAGCATTTAGTTTAGGCGAACGCTCTGAGGTAACAGCCATTTGTGATCTGGATCAAAGCCGGCTTGAACGTGTTGCAAGAGATCTTCAGCTTGCCGATTCACAATGCTACACAGAATATGATGATTTTATAAATGAAGATATTGACATTGTTGTAATCAGTACACCTATTCCATTTCACGCA
Source organism: Clostridiales bacterium (assembly GCA_012510895.1). GTDB lineage: Bacteria > Bacillota > Clostridia > Caldicoprobacterales > DTU083 > JAAZHD01. The sequence goes on along the minus strand of JAAZHD010000354.1, from coordinate 3,412 downwards.
GAACAAACAGTTAAAGCAATTCAGGCAGGGAAGCATGTTTTCAGCGAAGTGACAGCGGCGGATACCCTGGAAGGATGCATGAAGATTTATGAGACTGTTAAATCATCAGACAGAAAATATATGCTGGCTGAAAATTATATTTACCTTGACTACATACAGCGATGGAAAAAGTATATAGATGACGGGCGCATAGGCCGCATTCATTATGCAGAGGCTGAATATGTACATGACATCAGGCATTTGCTGGTTGATGATAAAACCGGTGAATCATTCTGGCGCACTTATCGGCCGCCTATACATTACTGTTCTCACTGTCTTGGGCCAATTCTGTTTTTGACTGGTGATGACTATATAGTCAAGGCTACGGGTTGGGGTAACAAGAATACTATACTGCCTGAATTCTGGCCTTCAACTATAGACATGCAGGTTGCACTCTTTGAAACAAAACAGGGGCGGATTATTAAGATTCTTCGCAGCCAGGTTACCCCGAGGGAGCCGCATATTGTTACCTACCTTGTTTACGGTACAAAGGGCCTGCTGGAAACAGGACGCACACCTGGTTATGACACTATAGGCAAAAGATATTTTGAAGGCAGTGACCGGTACGCTGTGGACATGAACTGCAATGGTACGGAATTGGATGCTCCCAAGGAAGTTCGTTTCGGCGGCCACGGCACCAGTGACTATTATACCGCTAAAACATTTCTCGACAGTATTGAATACGATACAGAACCACCGATTAATGTAGACCGGGCAATGGAAATTACAATACCCGGATTGATAGCACATGAAGCCGCTGTTAAGGGACATGTATGGTTGGATGTACCGCATTTTTAAATTTGCATTTATTTAAACTAGAATTAAATTAGAAAGGAGATTTAACAATGAAAAAATTAAAAATCGGTTGGGCTGAACGTGACATTACGACCTACGGACCTGCATACATCCCCGGGCATTTTAATATGCGTATCTCCGAGGGTGTTATCGATCCGCTGTCGACAACTGCACTGGTGGTGGATAACGGCGATGATATGGCAATATTCCTGTCAATTGACAGTGTTGCCATACGGTCATTCCTGTTGGACGAGATTCGGGGCAAGGTAAAACGCAGAAATCCTGAAATCCCTGTTATGAAGATTCTTGCAGGCGCAACCCATGCTCATACTACTCCAAGTCACTATTATGACGGCGGAGAGATCGACGACAGTATTAAGGAAATGGGCTATACTGACGAACAAATACAAAAACTTCTTGATGAGTACATTCCAACCTCCATGATTGGAGTTCCCCGTGACGGTATGGAGATTGAATCCAGTGACAAATATCGAGACTTTTTATCCGATCAGGCATCTGATGCCATATGCGAGGCATATGAAAATCGGAAGGAAGGCGGTATCGGTTATGGTTACGGTTATGCAGTAGTTGGCCACAGCAGACGCACTGTCTACTTTGATGACGTCTCCAAGCGTCCGGGTGTAGTGCTCAATCCGCTTAATACTCTGCACGGTCATGCCGTGATGTACGGGAATACAAATGATGATAATTTCAGCCATTATGAAGGCGGCGCCGATCACTTTATCAACATCATGTATACATTTACATCAGAAGGGGATCTGACGGGCGCAGTCATTAACATACCTTGTCCTTCGCAGAATTCTGAAAGTGAGGCCAACAGGCGCTTAACCGCAGATTATTGGCATGATATCAGGCAAAAAATCCGCGAAAAGCATGGCAATATTTTTATACTGGCACAATGCGGAGCAGGCGGAGACGTTTCACCGCGAATAATGCATTACAGAGATGCACAGCTGCGCAGATTCTGGCTTAAATACGGCGGAGAAAGCATAGAAGACGTCAGAGGAAGGGTTGAAGCGCTGGCACGCCGTGATATAGCGGAACGTGTTGCTGTGGCGTTTGATGAAGTATTGGGCTGGGCAAGAAAGGATATAAAGACTGAAGCAGTAGTAAAGCATACTGTGAAGACTGTACATCTCAGCCGCCGGATGATCACTGATGAGGAGTATGAATTCGCTAAGTCTGAATATGAAAAACTCGAAGCTGAGCCGTACAGATTTGATCAAGGTTCGCCTAAGGCAAACCTGGATTATAATTCAGTATTAAAATCTAAGCGGAATCGTTTCCTGAGAGTGATGAAACGATATGAAATCCAAAAGACACAACCCAAAGTTCCAATGGAAATGCATGCAATACGGATAGGTGACATTGCATTTGCTTCCAACAGGTTTGAAATGTATCAGGATTATCAGCATCGTATCCAGGCACGCAGCCCCTTCATGCAGACCTTTATTGTGCAGCTATGCGGTCAGCCTGGTATGGAAAGCGGTTCTTATCTCTGCACGGAAAGGGCACGCGAAGGCAGGGGATACTCAGCCAGCATGTTCTGCAATGTGGTCTCTTGCGAAGGGGGACAGGAACTGGTGGAAGAAACACTGGCTGCCCTGCGGGAGCTTGCTGACTAAGGTTTAATTAATCTCTTGAGTTTTAACTTGTGCTTGCAGGACTTTAAGGGTCCTGCAAGCACATAATGATTTATGGAACCTGATTAATAATCTTTCATATTAAGGTGTTAAAAAGTGGAATATAAAAAAATACTTAGCATAATAGAAAATTCATATAAAAGAATCCTTGGCAGTAATCTTATCGGAATTTATGTACACGGTTCCATAGCGTTCGGGTGTTTTAACTGGAACAAAAGCGACATAGATTTTATAGTAGTGACCGGAGATGTCCCTTCACAGGAGCAAAAGGAAAATCTTATCCAGGTGTTGCTGGACTTAACTAAGTGTTCTCCTCCTAAGGGACTGGAAATGAGTGTGGTTCTTGAAAAGCACTGCTTGAATTTTGTATATCCTACTCCGTATGAGCTTCATTTCTCTAATATGCATGACCAAAAATATCTTAATGATTTATCAGGTACTTGCAAAGCAATGCAGGGAACGGACAAGGATCTGGTTGCCCATTTTACCGTTATTAAAAATACAGGGATAGTGCTTTGCGGCAAACCTATCGAAGATGTTTTCGGTGATATTCCTAAAGAGTATTATTTAGACAGCATAAAATATGATGTTAAGGATTCTTTAGAAAACTTAGAAAAGTATCCTGTCGATGTAATTCTCAACTTATGCCGTGTTCTGGCGTATATAAGGCATGATTTAGTAATTTCCAAGGCAGCAGGCGGGTTATGGGGCATAAAAAATTTAAATCCGAAATATACCGGCCTGATTCAAAAGACGCTTGAGAGCTATCATTCTGAAGAGAAGATGGAAATTGACAGTGAGTCGGCAAAGGCATTTTGTCACTATATGCTTGACCAGATATTCAACTGATGCAGTTATTAACGGAAAATATCTTCAAGTGATTTTTCGGGAATGTAATGTTTTTAATCATTTGA
>JAAZHD010000353.1 GCA_012510895.1 Clostridiales bacterium | reverse complement strand
GCTGGTTATTTTCTCTTCAATATTTTTCTGGGGATTCTGGGCCGCCGGAGCTGTAACCATATGGCTGCCGGGCTGTATGTAGCCTGCCAATTCCCTTATTCTGCTTAATATGGTATCAAAATCAAAGGGTTTTACAAGGTAGTACTTTGCGCCGTATTCAACTGCTCTCCGGATTAGATCCTCCTGGCCGACTGCTGACAGACAGATAACTAAAGGTGCATATTCCACACTGCTTCTGTACAGGGTTTCCAAAACCCCTAAACCATCCAGCCTCGGCATAACCATATCCAGTATTACCACATGAGGCTTTAAGGATTCTATCATTTCCAATCCGGCTATTCCGTCGCCTGCTGTGCCGACCACCTCCATATCTCCTTCCTTGTCGATAAATGAAGACAAGATTTCAACAATATGGATATTGTCATCAATTATGCCTACCCTTATTTTTTCTGCCATTGCCTATTCCTCCTTTGTTTTGATTTACTACCATTAATCTACAACGTTTTACTCCTTTTGATGTCCTTCGCCAAATTCTATGAATAAATTGTCGTACATTGTAAATTATAGAAATATATGGTAATTGCTATCCCTATTATAATAGCATATTATCAAAACTTTTGGAAGAGAAAATTTAACAATTATATTGGATATGTTATATTTCCTGTGACGGCGTCGATGTACAGAAGCCAATATCCTGCACCATATCCGTTTTTCACAGGCAGCCACCTGGAAAATCCATAAACGGACATAGGAGGCACAGCCGTATACATGCCCGGAATTCCATATATCACATATCGCACCCTTCCCAGATGCCGGTGCAGGCCAATCAGGTAATGATCAAACCAGCTTCCGGGATCCCAGTTTTCTACTCGTATCCAGTCCACCTCTCCTATCCCGTCTTCAAAAGGCATCACTTTTATATGATTCTTAAAAAGATTGTTATAATAGCTTTCTACCTTGCTCCAATAAGTATTATTGTATTCCGACAGAATTGACGATTCATCAGAAATATTTTCCGATAAAAATTGCGCTTCTTCAAAAATATCCTCCTGTAACGGCGATTCTTCTTCCGGCTCCGGAATACCTGTCTTCTCAGATTCATTATGCATCTCGTTATCTTCTTCATCTGAGCTTAAATTTTCCACCGGTTCTTCAAATAATAATTCTTCCTCCGCCGGCCCATCATCTGCTGATTCTTCTGCCAGCTCAGCCTCTTCGCTCATGTCCGGTTCCGATTCCTTCTGTGCATCCTGAACATCTTCAATAATGCCTGAAGCATCTTCCTTTTGCGTCTGTTCAGATTCTGCAGGTTCATTTTGAACAGCATCTCCATACATCTGAATTAGCTGTTTGGTAACCCCTTCCCTCCAGTCCAGTTTAACCCGCTTGTCAGAGCAGCCTACCAGAGGAAAACGAAGATTTCTTTCTCCTTTCAGATCCCTGTCTACAATTGCCAGGCCATGATACTGCCCTATTTCATTGCCGCTTTCCCGGACATTACGAGGATCAAAAGTAATTTCATATTCTCCCTTGCCCTTATCCGGTATTTGTATACTGGTTAATTTAACCGGATAAATATCATCATTATTGGAAACCAGAACCACATCATATATGGATTGACCCTGCCTGGCAGGTTTTAAGTCCTGTACGTAAATGAGCAGACTGCCATGATTGTTCATAATTTCCAGCTTGCCGTATCCGGCCGGTTCTCTTCCCTCATACAAACCATATCCAGGATCCTGTACCTTTAATATGATAAAGGATCTGGAAAACTGACGACTGCCAAACAACCATATCCTCCCCTTTATTTTTTAATGTCATAAAGACTCATCCCTATTAATATATGAGGGGATAATGGAAAATTACCCTGTTTACCGTAAAAACAGGGTACAAAAAACCGCCTGAATTCAGGCGGTGGTATTTACCTGAAACAATTTGCTATAGCTGCCAGTTCTTCTAAAGTCAGGGTTTCACCTCTTCTTTGGGGATCAATGTTTAATTGCAGAAGTGTCTCCTTCCATGCCGGTTTATCCATATTGCTCCACTCAGCAGAAGCCAGGGTATTCAGTAAAGTTTTTCTCCGCTGTGAGAATACTGTCTTTACCACCCTGAAAAACTGATTCGGATCTTTTACTTCAGCAGCCGGTCTGCTGCGCTTCTTAAGCGTTATTATCATGGAATCTACCTTGGGCGGAGGCATAAAAACACCCGACGGCACCTTCCCTATGATGCGGGGCTGGGTATAAAACTGTACTGCAACGCTGAGCGCACCATATTCCTTGCTTCCAGGCCGGGCAGCAATTCTGTCGGCCACTTCCCTTTGTACCATAACAGTTATGCTTTTATACGGATGATCTTCCTCAAGAAACCTCATAATTATGGGGGTAGTAATGTAATAAGGCAGATTTGCCACCACTTTGACGGGTTTGTCCTGAAATTCATCCCGAATCAGATCATGTATATTCAGTTTAAGAATATCACCATGGATTATTTTCACATTGCTGAAGCTTCTCAGGGTTTCCTGCAAAATAGGAAGCAATGCCTTGTCCAGCTCCACGGAAACCACCCGGGCTGCCCGTTTTGCCAGCGCCTGGGTTAAAGTACCCACGCCGGGCCCTACTTCCAGCACCTTATCCTCAGCCTGAATGCCGGCTGCTTCAACTATTTTATTCAGGATATTCTGATCAATAAGGAAGTTCTGGCCCAGGCTTTTTGTAAACTGAAAACCATGGCGGGCCAACAAATCCTTAAGATATTTCGGTGACGTTAATTGGGACATTACATTCTCCTTTAAGCCAAAAGTCTTCTTTATTTAATTATATTAAATACTATATAAAATAAAAAGGCAGATTTTTATCTGCCTGTTGCTTGCTTTTTCCTCTGGTATCTCTTTTTATTTTATTTATTTCTTATAATCATTTCCGGGGCCGGATTTCAATCCAGAAAATAGACTGTAACTGTTCTCCTTCCCCAGGATCGTGTAATGTTTCCGTTTTCCATATAAATATCAATGGCATTTCCTTTAATGGCACCGCCTCTGTCCTCTACCGTGAATATTCCGTCAATGGTTACTCCGCGCTTCTTCCAGAACTGTACCAGTTCAGGAATGTACACCTTGGTTCCAAAGGGAATATCCGGAGGTGCTGCTATGGTATGATAGGACTTTACCTTTTTCCCGCTGGCAGTTACGCCGTAATACTTTTCACCCGGATTTTTCCCGGTGGACCTGTATTCTGCAGAATAAGCCGTAGCAGTCATTTTTCGGGCTTTCTTATAACGCAGTTTATCGCCTCTGGCAGTAGTAACATGCTTCGCAGTACCTTTTTCCACCACCCGGTTAACCGGTTTTTTGATTACCTTGTCGTATACCAGTTCTCGGCCGACTTCCACACCGTCTTTGTAAGTAATCAATATCTTCTTTTCCCGCCGGCCTTCTTCGCCCTCCTGTACTACTCTGGTAACACCCTCGTCCATTTTCTTATTCTTTTTGGTAGCTACGTTATAGGGAATTTTCTCAGTTTCAATAACTATTTCCTCATCTATGCGGGTAACTACTATTTTGTCGTAGGGTTGTGCCTGCCGGTCCAGCGGATAGTTGACCAAATCCTTCTCCCTCAACTGAATTTCGGCTTTGCCAAGAACATCCTCAACGGTGCCGCCTGTAATATACAGTTCTTTTGTATCGCCGTCTGCTTCCACCGTTACAGGCATTCTGCGGGTGACTTGTATGTTGTCAAACGGCATCACCTGACGATTAAGAGGCAAATTGACCAAATCATATTCCCGCAATTTTACTTCTGCTTCCTTTAAGATATCCTCTACAGTCCCGCTTGTTACACGCAATTCTTTCTTTCGGCCGTCGGCCTCGACTGTCACGGTCATAGCGCGGGTAATTTTTACTTCTGTATTTTTTTCCAATGGTGCATCCAGCGCCGGACTGATTTCATCACCCGGCTCCAGGACTATTCCATATCTGTTCAATAATTCTCCTACACTGCTGTCATATGTGGAAATCTCAACACAGTATCCGTCATCGTCCAGAACCACATGTTTTATCGGGTTCTGCACAAATTCGATTAGTTTGGCTGTTGCCGTACCGGCAATGCCAAGGGCTGTCAGGAATGCAATACATACAATCCAAAAGCCCCTATTGTGAGAGTTCATTTTTATCCTCCTTCTTCTTTTGAGAAACCAGTTTAGGACAGCGTAATTG
>JAAZHD010000037.1 GCA_012510895.1 Clostridiales bacterium | reverse complement strand
CCATAGAATAGAACAGTATATATTTCATCCGGAAAACTCATGCGATTATATATGTAAAACAGATTAGTTAAAACCTGTTTCGGAGTCAAAATACGAATTCTCCCGTCGTCATACTCCCTGCGTATATGGATGTTTTGATTGATAAAAACAGTGATCATTGCTGCGGAAACCCCATGACCTGCGACATCACCAATTAATATGCCGATGTTGTCTTCATCCAGCCTATATACGTTATAAAAGTCACCTCCAATTTTTTCGCAGGGCAGATACCTGGCTGCAAACTGCAATTTATCGGTAATAGGAAAAGACAAAGGTAGAAGGGCAGTCTGAATATGCCGTGCATAGTCCATATCTTTCAGAAGCTTATCATTGGCTGTTCTGATTTCCTCTGTCCTTTGTTCAACCAGTTGTTCCAGGTTATCTACGTATTCCTGAAGTTCTGCTTCTGCTTTATGAAGAGCCAGGTAAGGTTTTTGAACATTTGAAACGAATTTTGCCTTAAAAAGTAAATAATAAGCAATTATTTTATATAAATGCCCCAGCAGATTATATGTATCATATACACTGGTATATGCAGCAAATGATATTTCGCTGAATATGCATAAAAGCAGCGACAGAATCATATATCTGTATTCTTTAGCACATTCAGCCTTCAGATATCTCATGAAAAACAGAATAATTGTGATAATGTGGAGTACAATTATCGAATACTCCAGATAAATCTTAAGAGGGGTCAGTCCATGCCCTTCAATAAACAAGGGCGGAATAATTTCCGGCTTATAGGCAATCAGGTATATAATAGTTCCTGAATACAGAAGAGCCGCTAACACAGCTCCAAAACGAGGCAGCTTTATGATGCTTTCCGGTTTCGTCAGTGATGCGACTAACAAGCCGAAAGCACCTGTTATTCTGGCAGCAATCCAAAAAGCAGTGGCGTTATCGACAGATGCCTCGGCTAAAAAACCCGGCATTCCTTTATATGTTAAAGTATGCATATAATCAAGAATCCCAATGGATATAAAGGTACACATAAACACAAAGGTTCTTGTATTTTTCTTACTTACCAGGGTATAAAAAGCCACAAGAAAAATGCAAAAGGACATGAGAATGCTTAAACCTTCCAGTCCTAAATGCAGGTTTATATAATCGTCCATATAAAGTATACGGTATATATAGGAATCATACCATCCGACAGTACCATATACGATTAAGGATACAAGAAATACGGTAAGGAATTCTATAATATCCCTTTTTTTTCTTTTTACCCCCATTAATTCTTCCCCCGTATTATATGCTCACCTTCTTAGTTAATCATATCATAAAAACATAAACCCTTACAGTATATAAAGCAACAAACCTTTTTCTTTTTGAATATATTTAAAGATAAATCTGCTTTTTTGTTTTTCCTTCCACCTTCCCTACACCATATCCCAGGGCAAAACTTTGCATCATGCTGCGAGCGATGAAGTCTGCCAGAAGTTGCTTTTCTTCCATATTCAGGCCAACATCTCCAACCAGGATAAATTCACCTGCTTTTTCTTCAGCAATTAAATATATTGCATCTCTGGTTCCCGTAAATTGGTCATATAATTTCAGGTTTGCTTCCATGGTGTATTCTTTGATCATATCTCCAGTTTTCATTCAACGCACCTCTTTTGTAAAAAATATCCACAGTCATATATAACTTTCCCATGAAGATCTATTTTATACATCTGAGGTGCTTTATGGTTCCCTTAATGCTCAGACAGCAATTTTTTCCAATAGAACAGCAACGGGTATCACCAGGGTATTAAACATCGAATGCGACAGCACTGAATGCTCCAACCCTTTTTTGTAATAAATCCATCCAAATAATATACCAGCAGGCAGAATCTGTATTATCTTGATCCAATCTGATGTTACTACACCTATATGGGCAATAGCAAAGATAAGCGATGTAATACCTATATTAAGCATAATTGCCGGCTTGCTTCTTCCGAACCATCTGCCCAGAAGCCCAATAGCAAAATGACGGTAGAGTATTTCCTCAGAAAGAGGGGCTATCACAGATGCAGTGAAAAAAGTATAGATATACGCCCTCAGACTGTTTGCTTCCGGTGTGGAAGCAATTGCCAAATCTGTAGGTTCCGGCGTGAATATGGCAAACCATAGAAAAGTCCATATAACAAGAAAAGGAATAGGAAGAAAAATCAATTTGAGATTCCATTTAAAAGGCTTCGGATGAGCCTCAAGCAAAATGCTGCCGGGCATTTTGTTTCTTTCAGAGAAGCTCTGACCGTTTCTCAGATATAGAATTGTGGTAATGATGGATATGCCTGCAGTAAATAAATTGGTTGCCAGACTGCTGTTGGAGTTTAAATCATACCCTCCTGTTTTAGGAAACTCAACCCAATATCTTATCATCAGTGCATTGACGAAATTCAGGCCGAATACCAGAAGGGATATAAACAAAGTTTTTTTTGCTGCCTTACGGGTTGATTCCCTTCCTTCGATAAAAAAATAGATCACAGCCAAGACTAAAAAAGCTATAGTAATCAAGCCGTTTAATAAAAGCAGTAAGATGAAACTAATATCAGGCATAGACTGGCTTCCTCTCAAATTCTAAAAAAAGCACCCTTTGGTGCCTTGCTTAATCTATCTCAGAGAAATTGCTCTCTATTAACTTCTCTATTTTATACAGGGCTGCAACCTCATCCGGGCCGTCAGCCTGGATAGTAATTTGTGTACCTTTGAAAATCCCAAGTGCCAACACAGATAATAAGCTTTTCGCATTTCCTTTCTTTGTGCCATGGATAATGCTGATATCGGACTGAAATCCGCCTGCCGTTTTAATAAGCCTGGCTGCCGGCCTGGCATGTAAACCAGCTTCATTCTCAAAGACAAAGTCCTTTTGTACCATTTGTTTCCCCTTTTCCGTTCGAAGTCATTTGTTTTAGCCTGCAAATAACTGAGCCTGATTATTGGATATATATCAGCATATTTAATATGTTATACCAGAAAAATTATTACATATATTAT
>JAAZHD010000352.1 GCA_012510895.1 Clostridiales bacterium | reverse complement strand
ACTTTTTCTGAAGCCTCATCATTTCGCGGTATTCATCTGTATCATACATGTTGAATACCAGCTCACCCTTGCCTTTGCCTTTGAAAATCTCAATACCTTCGATATTGGCTACAGCAGGACCTATAAAGATATCGCATGGCAGCCATGCACCCATTGTTCTATAGGGGCTCATTAATGGAATATCAGCTTTTTCGGGATATTTTTCATCTCTCAACTCTTTAAACTTATAGAATCTTTCATCCAGATCAAACATAGTTCTCCAGCTGCTTGACAAATCCGCTCCTATTTCATCAGCCATGGTTTTGTTGAAAACTATAGAAAATACATCAGCAACATCCTTGTAAGATGGAATTACATAAACTTTTCCAGCAATTTTTGCGCCCTCTATAACCCATTCAGGTACTTCCTTCAACAAGTTAGGAGCATACTTGGGAAGCAGATCATCGAGCGGCAGGAAAGCTCCGTTTTGTGCATTTACTACAGGGTTAAAGTATGTTGTTGCAACAAAGCACAGATCAAATTCTTCACCTGCACCGACTATAGTGCTCATTCTCTGTTGATAGTCACCGAAACTTATCCAGCGAATATCAACTGTTGCATTTATTTTCTCCTTAATGTACTTGTTGAGCTCTTCCATGACCATCTCTTCGTCTTTCGCAGCATCGCCTGCTATATACCAGATAAGCTCAACATATTCAAGCTCTTCTGTTTCAGGCGGCTCATCGGTTTCTTCTCCTTCACCTTCAGTTGCAGCAGGGGTTGGTTCTTTAGTAGGAGATTCTGTAGGTGTATCAGTAGGAGTTTTGCTGCAGGCTGTAAAAAATAAAAGTAGAATCAACACGGTCAGGATAATGCATAGAACTTTGTTCTTCATGGTTTCATTCCTCCTTTTAAGTTATATATTATTCTCTTATAAAAAGAATAAGAGAATTAGATAACTTAAATAAAAGGCTATTAACTTAACCACATATAAATCCGGTATCAAAATTTGAATCGTCAATAATGATATGCGGCATATATCGCGCTACAATGAAAACTAAGATTATGTATTATGTTATGCAGTATGCGAAATTTTAGACCAACTTATAATATCAAACCATATGCCTATACAAAAGATGCATTAAATATACTTTAATTGTGAAATAGCCTCATTTAGCTTATTTGTATTTTGTAAAAAACTTTATGCTCAAATCTTTGTAATAAAGTACTGTTCTGCTGCAAATAGTATTATGCTTTGTTTCCTTTTTTATGGTAGCACCTTATCTCATCTTTGTCAAATACATATATGAAAAAACATTTGCATTTATTCGCCCCGGTTAGCTTTTGGGCAGTCACCAGGATCAGAGAGTTAAATAAAGAAGATGCCATCACAAATGATGGCATCTTCCTATTATTGTAAGAAAACCTATTTATTCAGTTACATTGATCATATATCCTGTTTAGTTATAGTTATCTATTCTGACCTCTCCCTTTAAAATAACCTTGCTGATATTGTAATCCTCATCGACGATAACGAAGTCTGCATCTTTGCCTTTTTCAATAGTTCCTACCATATGATCACGCCGGACTGCCCTT
>JAAZHD010000351.1 GCA_012510895.1 Clostridiales bacterium | reverse complement strand
AATGTTAAATGATATAATATAACAAACGCTGCTGGAGGGTTCGTTAAATGGACTTTTATACCGTATATTCCGAAAAAAGACCTGTCAGATTAAGTGAAGAGACCTGAAGGTTTGCCTGGGAATCGCTGCAAGGCAAATACGGCGATGAGACTATGCTGACCCTTGATGTACAGTTAGATGATGTTCCGGGCTTCAACGAAATGTCTGAACTCCAAAAATATGATATTGCCATTGCCAAAATCGCAAAAGAAGCCCCAATTAGGATTTGCAAAGAAGAAAGAGTCAGCGGGGCTGCAACTCTCGGCCGTGCCATCTGGCATCACGTTCCTGCAACCTACGGCGGCAAGGAACTATGGCACAGCGTAAGCCATGTAACGCTTGGTTTCGACAAGGTAGTTAAACACGGAATTAACTCGATTGAAAAGGAAATTGCCGAAAGACTAAAAAAGGCCAAAACACCGGATGAAAAAGAAATTCTTTTCAGTATGCTGAATGCTGTTAACTCACTGAGGGTTTGGCATGGGCGCTATCTATCGGCACTTAAAGATGTTAAGCCTGACATATACTCCTTGCTGCTTAAAGTCCCCTTTGAACCTGCAACTAATTTTCACGAAGCTGTTCAGAGTTTATGGTTTACTTTTGCCTTTACAAGGCTCTGCGGCAATTGGCCGGGCATCGGCAGGCTGGATGAAATTCTGGGAGACTATCTTAAGAACGACCTGGATAACGGCATATTGACACTTGAGGAAGCCAGAGAAATATTAGCCAGCTTCTTTATCAAAGGATGTGAATGGATTCAGAGCAAACCCCCGACCGGGTCCGGAGATGCCCAGCATTATCAGAATATTATTCTTTCGGGAATAGACACTGAAGGCAAGGATATTACAAATGAAGTAACCTTTTTAACTCTCGATATCATAGAAGAACTGGGAATCAGCGATTTCCCTATTTCCATACGCATTAATGAAAACACTTCAGAAGAACTTCTTTCAAAGGCAGCAAAGGTTATGCGCCACGGAGGCGGTATCGTGGCTGTATATAATGAACCTTTGGTTATAAAGTCTTTAACGGATTTCGGTTATTCTCTTGACGAAGCCAGAAGATTTGCCAATGACGGCTGCTGGGAAGTTCAGGTTCCGGGAAAAACTTATTTTAAATATGTCCCGTTCGACAGCCTGCAGATTCTGCTGGAAGACACCCTGCACCTCTCATCCGGGCCTGTACATTTTGACAGTTTTGATGAGTTATATGCTGCATTCAAATCAAACCTGAAGAAAAAAATAGAACAAATTTACAGCAAAGTCGTAAAACGTGTTGAGGGAAAAGACAGGGCTGCTGGCTGGAATCTAAATTCCGGCATACCATGCTCTGTTGTATCAATATTTGAGGAAGGCTGCATTGAAAAGGCTCGTTCTTACCTTGACTGCGGCCCCAAATACGTGGTTATATCCCCCCACATCGGAGGCGCACCGGATGCGGGCAACAGCCTCTATGCCATTAAAAAGCTGGTATTTGAAGAAAAGAAAGTTGCTTTTGACGAGCTTATGATGATTTTACAGAACAATTGGGAAGGGTATGAAGAACTTCGCCAGTATGTGATGAACAAGTATACTTATTACGGAAATGACGATGATGAGGCAGACGAATATACAGTTCGAGTCTTAAATGACTTTGCCGGTATAGTTCTGGAATTCAATACACGCTGCCCTGTTTTATTCCCGCCCGGTGTAAGTACATTTGGGCGCCAGATAGAATGGGCTCCGTATCGTGCTGCTGTTCCATTCGGACGTAAAAAAGGCGAAATCCTTTCAGGAAATGCTTCTCCGACACCGGGTACAGACATTACTGGAGCAACTGCAGTTATAGAATCATATTGCAAAGCAGACCTGAAAAAACAAGTAAACGGCGCTGCATTGGATGTGAAACTCTTTCCTTCAACCGTAGAGGGTGAAAACGGTATAGCTGCATTAAGCTCCCTGATAAAAGGCTTTATAAAGCTTGGAGGTTTTTTCATGCAGCTGGATGTAGTTGATGCGGAGGTTCTGCGCAGGGCACAGGAAAATCCTGCGGATTACAAAACCCTGTCGGTGCGTGTATCAGGCTGGAATGCACGATTTGTAACGCTGAGCCGGGAATGGCAGAATATGATAATCGAACGTACTGCTCAGGGGATATGATAAATGAAGATGAACGAAAAAAAACCCATGATCCTTCCTGTTACCCAAATCCAGCGATTCAGCACACAGGACGGACCGGGAATACGGACGACAGTTTTCCTGAAAGGCTGCCCCTTGCGCTGCCAATGGTGTCATAATCCCGAAACCCAGTCCCCGGCGCCGCAAATATTTTATATGTCCCAGAATTGTGCCGGATGCGGTAAATGCATCACTGTCTGTAAAAGCGGCGCACATTTTTTAGACGAAGAAAACCGGCATCGTTTTGATGTGTCTCTCTGCACAGGCTGTTTATCGTGCGCAAAGGTATGTTTGTTCACTGCCAATGAGCCGGTCGGAAAAATGATGTCAATTAAAGAAATTATGAATATAGTGCTGAAAGACAAGGTGTTTTACGGAAATGACGGGGGTATTACCCTCTCCGGCGGAGAACCCCTCATATATCCGGAAGAATGTATCGCTCTTTTGCAGGAGTCAAAGAAAAACGATATTACCACCGCCGTTGAGACATCCGGATATTTTGACGGATCATATATCGATAAGCTGGCAGACTTAGTTGATGTTTTTTTATGGGATTTCAAAGACGGCAGCAAAAAAAGACACAAAGAATATACCGGTGTCACAAACGATAAGATAATAGATAATTTGATTCTTACTGATAAGAAAGCAAAAAATATTATATTGCGCTACATTATGGTTAAGGGCATAAACATGGATGAGGACATCTACCGCGCCATTGCAGATACTTATCATAAATTAAATAACTGCGGAGGCATCGAGCTTCTTCCTTATCATGCCTATGGCGGATCTAAGAATGAGCAGTTGGGATATAAAGATAACGGAAGAAAAGATTGGATTCCCTCATCAGATGATATAAACACAGCAAAATCCGTCCTGCGCTATTATGGATGTAAAGTTATATAGTTGTAAGTCTGAATCTTATAAATTCTAATATATTTCTAAAATGCCTTATTTTATATAGCTTAAACGTTATATTTAAAACCAATAAACCTTATCAACCTTTTATTTTATGCCTGTTGCATAGGAAATATTCTGATAATCATTGGTTAACAGAGTATCTATTCCCATTTCGAGAAATTGTTTTGCTTCCAATACATCATCAGCCCAGAATATATTGCAGCGAATACCGTTTTTATGTGCTTTATCAATCATCTCCTGATTAAAGTAAGGCTTAATAAACTGAACTTTCTGCGCGCCTATTTCGATTGCTCTGTTTACTATTTCATAAGGACGGGCACTATCATGGCCGACGCATATATTTATCTGCGGGACAGATCTTTTGAGAATTTTTAGTATCTTATCGTTTGATGTCATAAAGTAAACATGTTTTTCGCAGTCATATTTTTTAATAAGTTTTACAATTTCATCAATCATATTATCCTCAAAATCCACATCCCATATTTTAACATGGATATTCATAATAACATGACAAGAAAATTTCTTTAAAATATCTTCAAATTTTACTATTTTCAACCCTTTAAATTTTTCGCTTGTTTTAAAACCAAAATCAAATTGCAAGAGTTCATCATAAGTGTAATTCCAAACATATCCGCTGCCGTCTGATACCCTGTCAATTGTTGAATCATGAAGTGATACAAGTTCCCTGTCTTTTGTTGCCCATAAATCAAATTCAATTTCAGATGCTCCAAGCGCAACTGCTGCACCAAATGCAGGCATACTGTTTTCAGGTGCTATTGTATTAAACCCTCTGTGAGCGCATAAACGTGGATAAGGCATATTATTATCATCGAGGCAAATTGCACTTCCTGCAGGTCTGTATTGCCATGGATTGCGTCCTTCCTCAATATATTCATAATGCGGTGCTAATCCTCTTCCAAAGCCGGCTGGTTTTAGATGTTTTTCATGTGGACTAAACTCTGCTGTGCATTTACCGAATTTTCCTTTCATGTCAGCAAGCACTTTACCCTCTGGTGATACAATCATGCTGGCACCGCATACGTTAGAATTCTCATCAAAGCTGACAGATGACCGTAAAACGTATGCATTTGTTTTGTACGCAAGAAATCTGCACATTGTCTCAATCGAATCATGAGTATCACTTCTTTGCAATGAGCACCCTATGATTATATCAACATTGTTTCTTGCGATTTTTGCGTAAGCCTCATAAAAATAAAAATCATAACAGGTCAAAAAAGCATATCGAATCCCGTCAACTTCAAGAATATATGTTGCTTCTGTCTTCCTGGTATATTCAAAATCAACATTCATTGTCATTTCAGACGGCGAAATATGTGTTTTATAATATTTTCCTATTATTACTCCGTCCCTTCCAAATGCGTAAGTGGTATTCCGGAGCTTTCCTCCCACATTGCTTAAAGCATTTACAAATAAAAGCGAATCACATCGTTTCGCTGTCTCGGAGCATTTGCTGAGTAATGCATCTATGTATTTATTATGATAAAATGCCAGTTCTTCTGCTGTTTTTACGGCACAAGGCACATCACTGTATTCAGGTAAAACTATAATGTCACAGTCATTTTCACACTCATCAAGCATTTTTAATCTTTTTTCAAATAGTTCATCAGAACAGCTTAAATCATTGGAATACTGCAATTGAAATACACATGCCTTCACAGTAAAAACCCCTTTTTTAATATTTGAGGGAATTTCATAACTACACTTTTTTCGATGACACGAAGGAGTATATCCTTAAATGCTGAAATAAAACAACTATTTTCATATATGCCAATAAAGAATTTGTTACCTTCAGCATGTATCATCCTAAAAAGGGCAGACTGATCCCCTGAATAATTATATACCTTTGAAAAATGTTACTTAAGCTGCTTTATCGCTTTCTTTAGAAACATTTACGGCGATGGTACCTGCAATCAATGCAATACAGCTT
>JAAZHD010000350.1 GCA_012510895.1 Clostridiales bacterium | reverse complement strand
TACAAAAAGCACATACACGTTTACGGGGTCTTCTTCCTGCCCGCTGCGGCTTCTTTGCACTTTCTGACATCTTCTTATCCCTCCTGTCTGCTTAGAATGGAAGATCATCGTCATCTTCATCAATTGGGTCGAATAGGGGATCATCCATACCGCTGCTGTCCGGTGCTGCCGGCGAAACCGCAGGTGCTCCCGGATGCGGCTGCTGACCCTGACCTGACTGGATAATATTAGGATTCCTCTCAAGGAACTGAACTTCATCTGCTACTACTTCTGTCACATAGCGCCTCTGACCAGCATTGTCCTCATAGCTTCTAACCTGCAGACGCCCGGATACTGCAACCAAACGGCCTTTGGACAGGTATTTGGCACAGGTTTCAGCCAGTGAACGCCACGTTACAACAGGTATAAAATCCGCTTCTCTTTCCCCCTGCTGATTGGTAAAATTCCGATCAACGGCAAGGGTAAATGTAGTCACACTAATGTTGCTGGCTGTGTATCTGAGTTCCGGATCCCTGGTTAAACGGCCGATAAGAACAACTTTGTTTAACATAAATTACACCGCCTTTTTATCATCTAGTCGAACTGTAAGATAACGGATTACATCGTCGACTATTTTGAGGTTTCTCTCCAGTTCCTGTGGAACATCGGATGCAGCGGAAAACTCCATTAGTACATAGTAGCCTTCTTTGAAGTCATCAATCGGATATGCCAGTCTGCGTTTTCCCCATTCGTCAACATTTTCTACCTTACCGTCTTCCTGGACAATAAGGCTGCTGAACCTTTCAACTAAGGATTTGACGGTCTCTTCCTCCGCATTAGGCTGGATAACATAAAGACATTCATATCTGTTCATGCGTAATTCACCTCCTTCTGGACTGCGGCCCTGCAGCAGCTGCAGAGCAAGGATGTCTGAATTGATTAGAATTAATCAATTAGTCAATTAATTATACTATCATCATATCAGAGAATAGGCAAGAAAATTATTAAGAAACTTGATGAAAAGAAAGAGAAAAGCCTGTAATTAAGGGGTTAATAAAAGGAAATGATCAAACCTTCTTCTCCTGCGTATGTGCCCATGGTTGCTCCCATATAATTCATTATGACTTCTTTCGGGTTGTATTTCTTAATAATTTCAGACTTTAAAAATTCAGCATCTTTTAAGTTATTGATATGAGTAATGCCAAATATTGTGTTTGAAAAATCTTCTTTTAAATTCCCTATTAATTCAATGCTTCTTTTTAAAAATTTCTTTTTCCCCCTGATTTTCTCCAGAATCTCAACTTTTCCGTTTACCCCGTGCAAGATAACCTTAATGTCAAGCAGCTTAGCCAGGGAACCCTGGAATTTGCTTAATCTGCCGCCCTTAACGATATTCTCAAGGGTATTCAGCAGTATAATCACCTTGGTTCTCTCAGCCATATTCTTAAGATGATCAACTATCTCATCAATGCCCTTTCCCTGCTTAATCAGCTCACCGGCCTCAATAAGCTGAATTCCAAGCCCCAGCGAGCCGGATAAGGTATCTATTACCCGTACGTCACCTTTTGAATAGTCGCGGCCAAGACATGCTGAATTATATGTGCCGCTTAAACCCGATGATATGGTTAAACATAACACAGGTCCTTTCTCTGACAATTCATCAAAAACTTCCGCAAATGCAGCCGGAGAAGGCATGGAAGTCTTAGGCAGTTTATCTGCCCTCTGCATCTTTTCATAAAACTCTTCCGGAGAAAGCTCCTTGCTTTCCAGATAGTCTTTCCCGTCTATATGTATTGTCAAAGGTACAACAGTAATATTATATTTCTCTATTATCTCTCTGGGTAAATCACAGGTGCTGTCTGTTACCAACTGTATCAAAAAACCACTCCCTTTATTACTCTTAGTATTATATCATATAAACGTAAATAGATGTGAACAAACAATGAATTATGCTGTTATAATTCCCTTTTTTTCAGTCTGTCATACGGCCTAATTTATATGCAGGAGGAACAAAGGCAAGGGTTAATGCCCTACAAAGGGAAGTGCAGCTGTAAATGGCAAGTTTATGGACAAGAGAAGCGGCATTTAGTAAAATGGAATTGCTGATAAAAAGCCGGCAGAACTAATACCGGATACAAAAAGGATATAAAGCCCGCTCTTAAAAATATGACATATAATAACATGCAGCTGTTAATGAAGCAGTATTAAATAAAGTATAAAGGAAGGTGCATAGTATATGCTGTTTAAGATCTACCATGAAGATCCCCATTCACTTCACATCGGAACTCTGCCCCCGCGTGCCTATTTTGTGCCTGCCGAAAGCCCGGCTGCAGCACAGCCTGAAATTGCCCGCAACACATCTTCACGTATTCAATTTTTAAACGGAAGCTGGGATTTTGCCTATTTCGAAAGCATGTATGACATTGAGGATGCCTACTGGGTTCCGGGTACAGCCCGCCCTCCTATGAAGCCGATTCCTGTACCATCAGTCTGGCAGACCCAGGGGTATGACCGCCATCAATATACCAATTCCCGCTATCCCTTCCCTTATGATCCGCCTTACGTTCCCCATAACAACCCCTGTGGATTGTATATCCGCTCCTTTGCTCTTGATGAAGATAAGAAAGACTTTTCCCAGCACCTGAATTTTGAAGGCGTTGATTCCTGTTTTTATCTCTGGATTAATGGTAAATTCGTGGGATACAGTCAGGTTTCCCACATGACATCGGAATTTGATATAACGCCTTTTGTGAAGGCCGGAGAAAACGAAATTGCTGTACTGGTTTTCAAATGGTGCGACGGAAGCTACCTGGAAGATCAGGACAAGTTCCGCATGACGGGAATCTTCCGGGATGTATATATCCTCCACCGCCCGAAAAAGCATATAAGGGACTATACGGTACATACTTTCCTGAAAGACAATAGAAAAACCGCTGATATCAGGGTTGAACTTACATTTCCGGGTGAATCCTTCCCTGTTTCATATACCTTAACATCCCCTGAGGGCACAGAAATTGCCAGGGGAAAAAGCAGCGGAGCTTTAATTGAGATCTCTGTTGACAATCCTCTGCTTTGGAATGCTGAGCAGCCCAACCTTTATACCCTGATCATGGACACCGGAGAAGAAGTTATCGGAGAAGAAATAGGAATAAGAGAAATCACTATTGAAAACCGGTGCATTCTGATCAACGGCCAAAAGATCAAAATAAAAGGGGTCAACCGCCATGACAGCGACCCATTAGCAGGGCCTGCCGTAGGATACGAGTCCATAATAAGAGATCTGGCCCTGATGAAGCAGCACAATATCAATGCCATCCGCACCTCTCATTATCCCAATGCCCCTTACTTCTTACAGCTTTGCGATCGATACGGCTTCTATGTATGCGATGAAGGGGACCTGGAAGCCCACGGCGTGGTGGCCATTTACGGCCAGGATGCTAAATATTATAAAATGGCCGCACACCCGGAATTTAAAGAAGCCTGGGTTGATCGTGTCAGACTCCTTTACAACCGGGACAAGAACCGCCCAAGTGTTATTTTCTGGTCTGTGGGCAATGAAGCAGGTTTCGGCCCCAACGCTGAAGCTGCCCTGGAATATCTGAAAAAGGCCGACCCCACCCGCCTAACCCATTATGAGTCAGATTATATCTATCCGGAAGGCCATGTGCCGGATCATTCCAACCTGGATACCCACAGCCGCATGTATTCCACCCTGGACTATATTAAAGAATACTGTGAAAATCCTGAGAACAAGAAACCTTTTATACTGTGCGAATACAGCCATGCCATGGGAAACGGTCCAGGCGATCTTGAAGACTATCAGGAACTGATTCAGCGCTATGATAATTTTGTCGGAGGCTTTATCTGGGAATGGTGCGACCATGCCATGTACAGAGGAACAACCATAGAGGGAAAACCCATGTACGGCTACGGTGGCGACTTCGGAGAATATCCCCACGACGGCGAGTTCTGCGTAGACGGCTTGGTATACCCTGACCGCAGGGTACACAAAGGGCTTTTGGAATATAAAAATGTGATAAGGCCTGTGAGAATAGAAAAAAGCACAGTAACTGAAAACAGCTTTATTGTCCGCAATATGCTGGACTTTACTGTGCTCGGGGATGCAGTCTCAATCTCATATGAAATTACTCAGGAAGGAAAGATCATCGAAGCCGGTGAAATTCAGGATTCCAACGTTCTTTCCCTGCCTCCTCACGGAAAAACAGAATTTAAACTCAGTCTTCCCACACCAAAAGGCAATCAATATATCAGGTTTATCTACTTAAACCGAAAAGAGTCTCCCTTTGTATCGATCGGAGATGAAGTCGGCTTTGATCAGATAAGGCTGTCCAGGCAGGCTCCGGTTCTTAAACAGGCAGATGAGCCCTGCCCTTCCTATACCGAAGATGCCCGGTATGCAGTAATTGAAGGGGCCAATTTCCGGTATGTGTATAATAAACTGACAGGAGCCTTTGAGTCCATGGTGCATAACAATCGAAACATACTTCTAAAGCCCATGGAGTATAATATCTGGCGGGCTCCCACTGATAATGACCGAAGAATTAAGGAGGAATGGTATAAGGCCCATTACCACCTTGCAGGTTCCAGGGGATATGAAACTGAGATCAAAGCAGATGACAAGGCCCTGATTCTGACCACAACCCTGTCCATATCAGCAGTTTCCATGCAGCGCCACCTGGATATTACTAGCAGCTGGCGCATAGAAGGCAGCGGCCGGATAACCTGCCGGATGGATATTAAAAAGAATGCCGCATCACCCTTCCTGCCCAGATTCG
>JAAZHD010000349.1 GCA_012510895.1 Clostridiales bacterium | reverse complement strand
GCTGTATAATGTAGTGGCATTTACTGCTGCACAAATTCCTGATATTGACGACAGAAGATATCCTGCAGATTTGGCCGGAGTACTGTATCCCCATGGAATTCCGATCGACTCACAGGACAAGCTGCCGCAGCTGATAAAAGACCTGGAAGTAGATCAATGCGTTTTCGCATATAGTGATGTCAGCTATGAAACAGTAATGGCTGTGTCTGCCATAGTCAATGCTGCCGGTGCAGATTTTGTACTTCTTGGACCAAACAGCACATCTTTAAAAAGTACCAAACCGGTAATCTCGGTATGTGCTGTTCGTACTGGGGCAGGCAAAAGTCAGACCTCAAGAAAAGTTATTGAACTGCTTATGGAAAGAGGACTAAAGGTGGTAGCTGTACGACATCCAATGCCATACGGCGATCTTAATTCACAGAGGGTTCAACGATTTGCCACACTGGACGATCTTATAAAACATAAATGTACTGTTGAAGAAATGGAAGAGTACGAGCCCCATATTAACCGCGGCAATATTATTTATGCCGGAGTTGATTACGAGGATATATTACGCATGGTAGAGAACGATCCGGATGGGTGTGATGTTATCCTTTGGGATGGCGGGAACAACGATTTTTCTTTTTATAAGGCAGATCTGTCAATTACTGTAGCAGATCCTCACCGCCCTGGTCATGAGCTGAAGTACTATCCTGGAGAAGTCAGTCTCAGAATGGCGGATGTGGCAGTTATCAACAAGGTTGACAGCGCTCATTCGGATGGAATTGCTGAAGTGGAAAAAAACATAAAAAAAGTTAACCCCTATGCCACAATAATTAAAGCAGAATCGAGAATAACTGTTGACAACCCTGAAATCATTAAAGGTAAGAGAGTGCTTGTGGTGGAAGACGGTCCGACACTGACCCATGGAGAGATGAATCTGGGGGCTGGAACCATTGCTGCAGAAAGATTTGGAGCAATGTCTCTGGTGGATCCCCGTCCCTATTTAGTTGGAAAGATTTCAGATACCTTCAGGATTTATCCCAAAATAGGAAACCTACTGCCTGCTATGGGTTATGGTGAACAGCAGTTAAAGGATCTTGAGGCAACAATCAATAATACGGAATGTGATGCAGTTATAATAGGTACGCCTATTGATTTAAGCAGGGTTATCTATATCAATAAACCATTTACCCGTGTATATTATGAGCTTGCTGAGGTAACTACTCCCAATCTAAATGATGTATTAGAGAGTTTTATTAAAGAACACGGGTTGGTAAAATAATTCTTTTGTAGACTATCTAAAACGCTAAAAAAGCCGAAGCAGTCATTTTTTAATGACATGCTTGCGGCTTTATTGTTGTTATATTAATTTTGCCTTGATTTCCTGAAAGAGTTTATGAGTCAAGTCCAAAATAGTGTGTAAATTGCCTCGGTTGTTAAACAGCAGCCAGCCAGACACCCAATAACAATAAGCGTTTATGCCGTGAAAGCTAATGAGTTCATGGCATGTTTGGCTGATAGACGG
>JAAZHD010000348.1 GCA_012510895.1 Clostridiales bacterium | reverse complement strand
CTCAATGACAGTTTGGATGCCGGGCAGATCGCTGGAGTATGTTTCCAGCTGTGATACGGTTTTTTCATTAATGTTCTCCGCTATCTTCACCGGTTCGTCCTGACGGTACCGGTTCTGATACAAATCCAGGCGGATGGATATTATCTTCCGGGCCATTTCATCGGAAACGGAAACATCTATATTATATCGTTCCCTGAGATGTTCCAGCATCTGATCCGCAGGCAGATCCACGCTGATACCGGCATCCTTGCGCCATCTGTCATAACGCCTCGCCTGGGTTTGGGCATCATTGGTGTCAAAATCATAGTAAAAACCATCAACGGTATAGGGGATAACATCCTCGATTACTTTTACACCGTGCTTGATAGGTATATTGTCCAGTATTTTGTCTCCATTCTCTTCTATAATTTCGATGGCAGCTTTTAAAATTTCATTGATTTCTATTCCGGAAGCAGGCAGCCAGCGCCTGTCCACCTGGGCAACATACATCTGACGGTTAACAGCCAGGGGGATGCCGTTGCGATCCAGTATATTTCCTCTTGCACCCTTCAGAGTAACCTCGATTTTTTTGCGCTCCTGAGCCATATTATAATAATATTCTCCCATATCCACCGTCAGATAGGACAACCTGAATCCAAGCATGCTGAAGAGAAGGGTGATAAGCAGGCCAAATACAAAGTATCTGTTTTTTACAAGTTTTATAAACTTCTTAAACATTAAAGTCATCCATTCCCTAACACAAGTTTGAATCTGCTTGCAAGCTGAATTTTATTTCCTTCGGAAATGCCATTTTTTCGTCATGAACCTTTTCCTGAACAAAAGAGTCATGGGATAAAAAATTAAAGGCATGCACAGGGCGGTTAATACAGCTTCAGGTAAAATAACCTGCCTGAAGCCATATTCCAGCAGATTTCCCGCCCTGGTAAAGTACAAATAGGGCCCCATCAATATTACATTTCTTAGAAGTGACCCGCAAAAAACAAGTAATGTGGGAATAACAAACTTGCCTGGGATTATCCGGTCATGCAAAAGCCCCACAAGCGTTCCGATAATCATATATTGAAGTGCGTGAAGCCCGATCATATCGCCATATAAAATGTCCTGCAGCAAGCCTCCGAAAAGACCGGCCGCTCCGCCAAAAACACTTCCGCCCAACAAGCCGAAACAGGTTACAAGCACCAGGAGTGTATCAGGCTTTACCCCCATAATTTCCAGGAAAGGGAGAAGAGCGGATTGCAAAATGCTGTTTCCAATTAAAATTGCTGCAACAACCCAATATTTCATCCAATCTCCCCTTTTCTACTCCCCGGCTGAACGAATAATCAATAATTCTTCCATATGCAGAAAGTCTGCCGCAGGTTTAACAATGGCAGTCTTATAATTCTCCCGTTCCTCATCCAGCACTTCTACCACTTCGCCGATCAGAATTCCCTTGGGAAAGATCCCTCCAAGTCCGGAGGTGATTATTCTGTCTCCTTCTATAATATCGGAATTAAGGGGAAGATTAATCATCTGACACATGCCGTCTTCAAATGTAAGGGTATTATTACCCCTGACCATGCCGTTGTCACGGGTTCTTTCCACCATTGCGCTGATGGAACTTTGGCCGTCCACTATGGTCCGGACCTTAGCCCAGTTGTCTGCCACGTCTATAACACGGCCGACCAGCCCCTTGTCGCTGACCAGGGCCATATTTACGGTTACCCCGTGGTTGGCTCCTTTGTCTATAATCAGGGTATTAAACCAGTTTCCCGGGTTTTTGCCGATAACCCGAACCCCTGTTAAGACAAAGTTCTCCTTTTCCTGTTTAAAATCCAGCAGGCGCTTTAACCTTTGGTTTTCCCGTAAAATCTCGTCCATTTCCAGCTGCTGTTGTTCCAAAACAGCAACTCTTTCCTTTAGCTCTTCATATTGCTCCTTCAATTCTCGCCTTTCTTCGAAAGACTGAAAAAAACGGGATACGGATGTTGCAACCCGGTACAAGCCTCCCTGCACCGGGGCGATTATATTTCCAATAAACCCTTCTATTTTTGTCAGATTCTCTCGTTGTCCCGAAGTGACGATGGTCAAAGCAATCAGTAAAACTGCCAGCACAATAACAATAGGAAGCAGTCTCCTTTTTAAAAATTGGGACAACCGTACCTCCCCCTACCTGAAATTCTTCGATGTCATGGCAATTCGTTTTAATGTTTCCAGTTCCTCTACTACCTTGCCTGCGCCCAATACAACGCAATCCAGCGGATTGTCAGCAACCCTTACCGGCATGCCGGTTTCCTGACGCACAAGCTGATCCATGCCGTCAAGCAGGGCGCCTCCTCCGGTCAGCACAATGCCCTTTTCCATAACGTCAGAAGCCAGCTCCGGCGGTGTTTTTTCAAGAGTTAATTTAATGGATTCCACAATCTGGGCAATCGGCTCCCGCATGGACTCCCTGATTTCTTCAGAGGTGATTACCAGGGTTTTGGGCAGGCCGGTAATCAGATCTCTTCCGCGAATTTCCATGGTGGTTTCCTCTTCTTTCGGATATGCGGAACCAATGGTAATTTTTATCTCTTCCGCCGTCCGCTCGCCAATCATCAGGTTATATTCCTTTTTGATGTGAGAAATAATGTATTCATCCAGTTTATTTCCGCCCACCCGGATTGAACGGCTGGTTACGATACCGCCCAGGGATATAATTGCCACTTCGCTGGTGCCCCCGCCGATGTCCACAACCATGCTGCCTGTCGGATCCTGTACAGGAAGACCGGCACCGATGGCTGCTGCCATAGGCTCTTCTATAAGATAGGCTTCTTTTGCCCCGGCCGAACGAGTGGCCTCATCCACTGCCCGCTTCTCCACTTCTGTCACCCCGGAGGGAACACAAACTACTACTCTGGGATGAAAAGGCATGAATTTAGGCAGAGCTTTTTTTATAAAATAACGAAGCATCTCCTGTGTTGTGTCAAAATCTGCAATAACTCCATCTTTCATTGGGCGAATGGCTATTATATTGCCCGGAGTCCGGCCAATCATCCGCTTGGCCTCCTCACCTACTGCCAGAACCTGCTTGGTGTCGCTTCGGATAGCTACCACTGAGGGCTCACGCATAACTATGCCCTTACCCCTTATCTGTACCAGGGTATTGGCAGTTCCTAAGTCAATTCCCATATCTTTGGAGAACATGTTAAATAATGACATATATTTGTATACTCCTTCCATTTGCTAAAGAATAAAATTGCTTTAATTTATGCCGGGTATCATAATATGGGCTTTAGTCTCATATATAGATACTGCTGAATATGCCTGAATATATTCTAATTATTCCCATGCCTGTTACAATCAATAACTAATTATAACATACTGAAACCCCGTGCTTCAATCAAAGATGCAAGCTGTAAATAATACCAGACAGGAAATTTTCAAGATCTGAAATACAAAAGCAGGCCTATGACAACCCCCAAAAAGGTTCCGAAACTGATATGCATCTGAATGCCTAATACCAGGGTTATGATCTTAAGATTAAGAGTGACGGGATTTTTCGTGCCTAATATAAAGGTTTCTGTAAATAATGGATGTTGTATGTACAATGACAATATATAATTGACTATGGAGCCGAGAATGATGCCGCATAATAATAAGAGCAGTAACCTGCCTGCACCGCGTCCGCTTCTTCTGTGCATGAATCCTCCTCCTTCTTTGCCCCTATAAACAAATTAACTGTCATATCCATTTTAGTATAACATGTTTAAACCAGATTACAAGTTTTTCAAGGAGCTTTGCGCAAAAAAGCGGAATCCATGGGATCCCGCTTCATCCGGTCTTGTCAGGCCGTTTGAATCTACTGCTGCATACCTGTCTGTTGGAATTTCTGCTGCGCCTTTGCAATCTCCTGAGGCTGGGCTGCTTCCACCTGATAATACCCTTTGGAGTTCATATAGTCCCATATCATTTTCTGATGCTGATATGTTCTGTAAAGAATCTGGGTCACATCCTGACGCAGGTTGGGATTGACGCTTTCCAGCACCAGATTGTTCAGTGAATTAGCACTTAATTTATGGTTGTTGAGTATCAGTGTTGCCAATTCCTTATCGCCTATTCCCTGATTTTGTGTCATCCATTCTCTCTCCTTTTCATTAATATCTTCAGCTTATTACTGCAAATTGGTTTGAGTGATATGCTCCATAAGTAACCGGACATCCTGTTGATGATCCTGAAGCATGTCCTGACAAATGTTTTTAAGCTCCGGATCGGTTACCATGTTTACGCAGCCCTGCAAAAACTGTGCTGTTTCTTTGCACATATTAATGTTATCCTGCAGGAGCATTAATTCTTTTTGGGTCAATTGTGTCATCATTATTCCTCCTTAATAGTGGGATATGTTTGCTTTATTTAGTTTTCCATGATTTGCGTATTTCTTTCATTGTAAAAAAAGGAAAAAGTCAACCCCGAAAGATTGACTTTTAAAAAAGTAATAGTTTTTTCTGATTTGGATATACTAACGGTAAAAAAGACGGAACGGCTTATTCTTCATCCAGTCTTTTTACAACAATGCGAAAACCCTCCACATAGGCAATTTTTATCGGAGCGCCTTTTGGTATAAACTCTCCGTCGGTTATGACATCCAGCTTCCTGCCCTGGAACTCGCCTGTTCCGGTGGGACGCATTCCTGTTAATGCAATACCCTCCAAACCGACCAGATCCTCGTTCCTGGGAGTACTGCTATACCCTTCTTAATTGCCGATTTTTGTATTCAGCATCAGAAGCTTGGATACCCTTCCACCTTCTATTGCTGATTTATATATTATATAGAGCATGGCGGCTATGAAGAGAAGAACCAGTGCAATAATCAGAACAAGAACCAGGGGAGGCACCTGCTGCGAAGCCAGAATTATACCGCCGATAAGAGAGAGGACACCCAGTACACCGGGTACTCCTACTCCGGGAGTAATCATTTCTATAACTACAAGTATAATGCCTAATATAAACAAAACTATGGTAAGCGCTACCATTTTTGACAGATCAATGAATGTGAGGAAATTCAATATCTGGTACAGCATATAATTCACCCCTCCTGTATATATATATTTGATGACTTCAGCAAACTTTCCAAAGAAGTTTCATATAAGAGCCTTAGAAAAGTCACAAAATTCACTTAATTCTATGGTATCTTCTCAACAGGCATTTGTCAAGATACGAGATATATGAATATTGATTAGAATTCCAATCTTACCATAATTTAATAGACATACATCCAATGCACTCTGTTAATAATAAGATTACAAAGTATATAAGGAGGTGAATACAGTGGCTAACAGAGGCAGTTCCAGCACTCGAAGCTCAGGTGCATTTGATCAGATGAAGTATGAAGTAGCTAATGAACTTGGTGTAACTCTGAATCAGGACTATAATGGAGACTTATCATCCAGAGATGCAGGTCGAATCGGCGGAACCATTGTTAAGAAGGTGTTTGCCGAGTTCAGGAATAAGAATCAGCAGCAGTAATTTAATGATTGTAAAGTCAGTCATTTTAATGTAATAATGAAAGCACAAGTCTTCGGGCTTGTGCTTTCATTTTAACAGCTTTTAATAACCTCTTTCAAGAATCTTTTTCAGGAATATTCCCGTATAGGAGTTTTTGTTTTCGGCGACCTCTTCCGGCGTGCCCGTTGCTACGATTTCTCCGCCGCGCCAGCCGCCTTCCGGACCTAAATCAATAATATAATCCGCTGTCTTAATTACATCCAGATTATGTTCTATTACAACTACCGTATTCCCGTTCCGGCTCAGCCTCTGCAGTATGTTTATAAGCCTTTTTACATCATCGGCATGAAGACCGGTGGTAGGTTCATCCAGAATATAAAGGGTTTTGCCGGTGCTGCGCCTGCTCAGCTCATTGGCAAGCTTAACGCGCTGAGCCTCCCCTCCCGAAAGGGTAGTTGAAGGCTGTCCAAGTTTAATATAGCCCAGCCCCACATCATAAAGGGTTTCCAGCTTCCTGCGCAGGCGGGGTATGTTCTGAAAGAATTCCAGGGCAGTTTCCACCGTCATATCCAAAACATCGGCAATGGTTTTACCCTTATACTTAACCTCCAAAGTTTCCCGGTTATAGCGCTTCCCCTTACAAACCTCACAGGGCACATAAACATCCGGAAGAAAATGCATCTCTATTCTCAAAATGCCGTCTCCCTGGCAGGCTTCGCAACGGCCGCCCTTTACGTTAAAGCTGAACCGGCTTTTGGTATAGCCCCGGATTTTTGCTTCATTTGTAAGGGCAAAGACATCCCGGATCAAATCAAATACCCCGGTATAGGTGGCCGGGTTGGAACGGGGAGTGCGTCCGATAGGAGACTGATCTATATTAATAACCTTATCCAGGTATTCAAGCCCTTCTATTCCGTCATGGTCCCCCGGACTTGTTTTTGCCCCGTTCAACTTGGCTGCCAGGGCTTTATATAAGATTTCATTTACCAAAGAACTCTTTCCGGAACCTGAAACCCCTGTTATGCTGGTAATCAAGCCCAGGGGAATTCTAACGTCAATGTTCTTCAGGTTGTTTTCCCTGCATCCTTTTATCTTAAGCCACTGTTCATTGGGCTTTTTCCTCTCCGATGGGATTTCAATCCGTTTTTTCCCGCTTAAATACTGGCCGGTGAGGGATCGGGGATTTTCCATTACCTCAGCCGGTGTGCCCTGGGCAACCACCTCGCCGCCGTGCCTGCCTGCCGCAGGACCGATATCAATAAGGTAATCAGCAGCCAGCATGGTATCCGCATCATGCTCTACAACAATCAGGGTATTGCCCAGATCCCGCAGATTTTTCAGGGTTTGTATCAGGCGTTCATTATCTCTCTGATGGAGCCCGATGCTGGGTTCATCCAGTATATATAAGACCCCCACCAAACCGGAGCCGATCTGGGTAGCCAGACGAATCCGCTGGGCCTCCCCTCCCGAAAGAGTGCCTGCAGAGCGGGACAGGGTCAGATAGTCAAGCCCCACGTCCACAAGAAAACCAAGGCGGGCATTAAGCTCCTTCAGAATCTGACGGGCAATCAGGGCATCCTGCCTGGAGAGTTTTAAGTTCTTAAAAAAATCCCTGCATTCCCAGACAGGCATTTTTGTAATCTCATAAATGTTCTTGCCGCCAACCGTAACGCCTAAGGATTCCGGCCTGATGCGGGAACCCTTACAGCTGGGGCAGACCTTGTTGCTCATAAGCTCTTCCAGTTCTTCCTTGCTCTTCTGAGAATGGGTCTCCCTGTACTTCCTCTCCAGGTTGGGAATTATGCCTTCAAAGGCAGCCATAAAGCTGCCGCTGCTGTCCCTTCTCTTATACCTTACCTTGATTTTTTCGCCTCCGGTTCCATAAAAGACCAAATCCAGATGTTTCTTGTCCAGATCTTTTATGGGAGTGTTGATGGAAAAGCCGTAATGCTCGGCCAGGGCCTGATAATACATTTGGGCGACTGTGCCGTCAAGGGCTTTGTTCCAGCCGGGAGCCTGAATGGCTCCTTCTGCCAGGGACAGATTCCTGTCATAAATAAGCTTTTCAGGATCGATCTCCATCATGGTTCCCAGACCGGTACATGTTTCACAGGCACCGTAGGGGGTATTAAAGGAAAACATTCTGGGATTCATTTCCTCTATTCCTATCCAGCAGTCGGGACAGGAATAGTTCTGATTAAAGAAAATATCCTCTCCATCTACAACGTTTACAATCGCCAGGCCGTTGCCCAGGGACAGGACGGTTTCCAGGGAATCCGCCAGCCGCTTTTGAATATTGTCCCTGACAATAAGGCGATCCACTACCACCTCAATGGTATGCTTTTTGTTTTTCTCCAGGCTGATTTCCTCTGACAGTTCCCGCATTTCACCGTCTACCCTGACCCGAACATAACCGCCTTTGCGAATATCGTCCAGAATTTTTGCATGCTGGCCCTTTTTGCCCCTTATAATAGGTGCCAGCAGCTGAATCCGGCTTCCTTCCGGCAATGCCATTACCATATCCACCATCTGATCAATGCTCTGCTGGCTTATTTCCTTGCCGCATTTGGGACAATGGGGAATCCCGATCCGGGCAAACAGAAGCCTCAGATAGTCATAGATCTCCGTTACGGTTCCGACTGTGGAACGGGGATTCCGGCTTGTAGTTTATTGGTCGATGGATATGGCCGGAGACAGGCCGTCAATGGAGTCTACATCAGGCTTTTCCATCAATCCCAAAAACTGCCTGGCATAAGCGGAAAGTGATTCCACATATCGGCGCTGGCCTTCGGCGTAGATGGTATCAAAAGCCAGGGATGTCTTGCCGGAACCGCTGAGGCCGGTAAGAACTACAAATTTATTTCTGGGTATGTCAAGATCTATATTTTTTAAATTGTGCTCACGAGCACCTTTTATCTGCAATATTTCACTATTCATCAGTTTTCGTCGCATCCTGTTCTTTTTTCAATTCAAATATTTTGTCACGCAGCCGGGCTGCCAGCTCAAAATTCAAGGCAGCTGCCGCTTCCTTCATTTCCTTCTCCAGGCCTTTGATGAGTTTTTCTCTGTCAGCCTGTGTTAAAAGCTTGGTTTCATATTCCTCTTTTTCTTCAGCTGCCATGGTTATTTCAATCTTGTCGCGTACTTCCTTAATAATGGTCTTTGGAATAATATTATGGCGTTTATTATACTCAAGCTGCATTTTTCTTCTTCTGTTTGTTTCATCAATGGCATATCTCATGGAATCGGTAATGGTATCAGCATACATGATTACCGTTCCGTTGGTATTTCTTGAAGCTCTGCCTATGGTCTGAATCAGGGAAGTCCTGGAGCGGAGGAAGCCTTCCTTGTCCGCATCCAGAATTGCCACAAGGGACACTTCCGGTAAATCCAGCCCTTCCCTCAAAAGATTTATACCCACTAAAACGTCAAAGACGCCCAAACGCAGATCCCGTATGATTTCCATTCGTTCAAGGGTATCAATGTCCGAATGAAGGTAGCGGACTTTTACTTCCATTTCCCTTAAAAAATCCGTCAGGCTTTCTGCCATCTTCTTGGTAAGGGTGGTAATCAGAACCCTCTCTCCCCTGGCAGTCCTTTCCCGTATTTGTGTCAGCAGATGGTCAATCTGGCCTGTAACAGGCATGACATGAATCTCCGGATCCACCAGGCCGGTTGGCCTGATAATCTGTTCTACCACTCTGGATGAGTGTTCCAGTTCATAATCACCCGGAGTGGCGCTGACATAAATAACCTGATTCTGCCTGGCTTCAAATTCTTCAAAGGTCAAAGGCCGGTTATCCAGGGCGGCGGGCAGCCTGAAACCGTATTCCACCAGGGTTTCCTTTCGGGAACGGTCTCCGGCATACATGGCTCTGACCTGAGGCAGGGTCACATGGGACTCGTCAATAAAGAGAAGGTAATCCTCCGGAAAATAATCCAGCAGGGTAAAAGGAGGCTCGCCCGGATTCCTGCCGTCCAGATAGCGGGAATAATTCTCTATTCCGGTGCAATAGCCGATTTCCTGCATCATTTCCAGATCATAGTTGGTACGCTGCAGGAGTCTCTGAGCTTCCAGCAGCCTGCCTTCTTCCTTAAACTTATTTACCTGTTCAACCAAATCTTTTTCAATCTGAGCCACAGCTCTGTTTATGCTTTCACGGGATGAAGCATAGTGTGAAGCAGGAAATACTACCGCATGAGTGAGATAGTTCTTAATCTCGCCGGTTATTGTATCCACTTCAGAAATACGCTCTATCTCATCCCCGAAAAACTCCACCCGAATTGCCTTCTCAGCCGTATTGGCAGGAATGATTTCCAGAACATCCCCCCGCACCCGGAAGGTGCCGCGGACAAAATTTACATCATTGCGCATATACTGTATATCCACCAGTTTACGAAGTATCTCATCCCTGTCCCGTATCATTCCGGGACGAAGGGACAGCATTAAATCCCGATATTCATGAGGATTGCCCAGTCCGTAAATACAGGAAACACTGGCTACAATAATAACGTCTCTGCGTTCAAACAGGGCAGCAGTGGCAGAATGGCGAAGTTTGTCGATTTCATCATTTATAGAGGAATCCTTTTCAATATAGGTGTCAGTAGAAGGCACATAGGCCTCCGGCTGGTAGTAATCGTAGTAGCTTACAAAATATTCAACGGCATTGTCAGGAAAAATTTCGCGGAATTCGCTACATAATTGGGCAGCCAGGGTTTTGTTATGAGCCAGAACTAAAGTCGGTTTCTGGACCCTTTCAATAACACCAGCCATGGTAAAGGTTTTTCCGGACCCGGTTATGCCCAGCAGGGTCTGGGCTTTTCTGCCCTCCAAAATGCCCTGAACCAGTTGTTCAATGGCCTTGGGCTGGTCTCCCCGGGGAACCAGTCCGGATTTGTTGACAAACTTCACTGCTTTTCCCTCCAAGTTTTTTGACCTTATTGCTTTTACGCTTTTCAGTTTGCAATCACTATTTTATCAGCAGAGTCTATTATAACACAGCTGTCAAGATTAGAGAACACCTGTTCTTGCAAATGTTCCTGTTTTTCAGTAATAGTTTCGGTATATTATAATATAAATGAATTACAGAGAGTTTTATTGAAGGAGGAATGGCTGATGATTCAGTACATTGTCCAGCCGGGTGACAGCCTTTATACAATTGGTTTGAGATTTAAAACCAGTGTCACCGCCCTTATGCAGGCCAACAGCATTACCAATCCGAATATGATATATCCCGGACAGTTGCTGATGATACCCCTTCCCTCCTCAAACATAATAAGAACCGGCAGTTTTCCGATTATTCAAAAAGGCAGTTCCGGGCCCTTTGTTTTGTTATTGCAAAGCCAGCTTGCAAGGCTGGGCTATTATAAAGGCAGTATGGATGGAATATTTGACTCCGCTACTGAAGACAGCGTGATCAGATTCCAATTGAGCAGGAATATTCATCCCGGAGGCCTGGTGGATGCAGACACCTGGAAATGTTTATTAAACCACGTCAGGGAATATGAAAACGCTCCTCCTTATCAGGCGGATATGCTGCTGTCCGGATTATTTGTGTTATTATCCGCTGACAAGCCTGTTTACAGGCCGGGTGAGACCATTACCATTACATTGCGCAAAATCAACCTGGCAGGCAAGACCATAGAGCTGAATTATAATACCAGCCAGCGCTATGATTTTGAAGTACGTTATTCCTCCGGACGAACCCTGTGGCGTTGGTCTGATGACAAATCCTTTACTCAGGTGCTGGGCACGGTTTCCATCAGACCGGGCCAGGTCATTCGTTATTCAGAACAGTTTATTCTGCCGGCAAATATAAAAGGCGGATATTACCATGTCCTTGGATGGAATACCGCCAAACAGATTGAGCATATAAAATTTCAGGTTTCAGTTTTGAGCCCCATTGTTCCGTTGAACCAGCCGCCTCCACAATCTTAAGGCCAATCCCCCCTGTTCATCGGCCTGGAAATATCTGCTGGTTTTTCTCGGTACAAAGACTATTCCAAGTTTGTCTTCCCCCCGTCTGTAATGCCGGTACTCCAGGGTAATCACTTCTCCCCTCCTATCCAGGTCCATCCATAAGTAAAGGGGGGCCTGCCCCAAGGTTTCTATAAGCATTTCCTCACTATTTATGCTTTTCCCGTTCACGCTCAATAAGATGTCCCCTGACTCTATCCCCATCTTACTGCCTATATAGTCCGGCAGCACCTCCAACACCCGGAGTCCTCTCCACGGCGCACCCAGTATTGGATTCCCTTCCAGCTGGCTATTTTTTGCGAAATGGAGAATGGTTACATGTAGAATCGGCAT
>JAAZHD010000347.1 GCA_012510895.1 Clostridiales bacterium | reverse complement strand
TTATTTAGACCCCTCGTAGAACCACTCAGGAGTGACGGACAACGGGATGATAGAGGCATTCAGGAGTGAGAGACAACTGGATGATAGAGGCATCCAGGGAATCCACCCCCTTCGTCATTCCCGAAATCTTTTATCGGGAATCCAAAGGCTTTTAAATACTTATGGACCCCTGATAGAAACATTCAGGGGTGACGAATAAGGGGCAATAGAACCATTCAGGGGCAGGTTAAAAACGGCTCGCAAGTTGCCGGGGTGATGGATGAGGAGAGTCATTGCGATAACAAAAAAGAAGGAGTTATAAGGGGGATTTATCCCCCCTATAAACCTGTGTCATTAGGTTGTTCTGTTGTAAAAAATGTTAAAGATGGGCTAAAATGTTAAGTGAAGAAGCAGGCCTTGAGTCTTGAATCGTGATAGCTTTTAAGAAGGGACTATCCTGTTTTTAATATTAGAGCCAACCTCTAGGAGGTAGTGAAATGCATTTTTCGGAGGCCAAAAGGGATGGAACTTTTTTAAAATTTTTTGAGCTTGTTCTTTATGTTATGTTTGTCATTTTAGGATTTTACATTTCGTTTTTAATTCGATTTAGGGGAGACCCATCTCCCATTAATATAGATCCTTTTTACAATAATATACCCTATATCGTTATAGCCTCGGTCTTCATATTTTATATAGCTGGTATTACCTCGACATATAAAGAATCGTTATTCGAAAATATGCTAATAATAGCTGTTTCACTATTTTTGATAAATGTTATAACTATTGCTGTAATGTTTTTTAATAGAGGTTTTGCTTTTCCGCGAAGCATATTTATAATTGGTTTTATTATTCAATATGTTTTAATATTGTTCTCTAAAATTATGATATTGCAATACATCAAGCGCAATTATCAGCCGCAAAGCATTCTGATAATAGTATCAAAAGAAGGATCTAATCTAATAACGGAAGATTTTTTATCAGGAATTAAGGGTAATAAAGTAGAATCAATTTGTAAAACGGTGGATCAAAACACGTACCGTTTGATCGACAAAGTCGATCAAGTTTACATAGATAGTAACGTATCAAATGAAGATAAGATGGATGTAATTCAATATTGCTCAATACACAACAAAACATTATATGTAGTCCCTAACTTACCTGAAATAGTCCTAATGAGTTCAAAGGTCAAAAACTATGGAGATATCATTTTGTTAAAAGTAGAGCCTTTAAGTTTGTCTTTTGAGCAAAAGGTAATGAAAAGAGTAATGGATCTTGTTTTATCAGTTATTGGCTTAATATTGACTTCTCCATTATTTTTGGTTATTGCCTTAATGATAAAGTTAGAAGATAAGGGGCCTGTGTTTTATAAACAAGAGAGAGTTACCGAGAATAACAAAATATTTGAGCTGTATAAGTTTAGGACCATGAAGGTTGATGCTGAACAATACACAGGTCCTATATTGGCGCTGAAAGATGACCCGAGGGTGACGCGGGTAGGAAGATTTCTCAGGACTACGCGACTTGACGAGTTACCACAGTTGATAAATGTGTTAAAGGGCGAGATGAGTATAGTAGGGCCAAGGCCTGAAAGACCACATTTTGCGGAGAAGTTCAACAAAGAAATAGAAATGTTTAAATACAGAGTTTTCGTTAAGGCAGGCATAACCGGACTGGCCCAGATTTTGGGAAAGTACACTACATCACCAGAAAATAAAGCCAAATTAGATTTGTTATATATTAAAAATTATTCCTTACTTCTGGATATGAGAATAATAATAAACACTCTCAAGGTCATTCTTAAAAAAGAGAGTTCAATGGGCGTTCAGGAAGATGATGTACAGGACATAAAAACAAGGCTATTAGAGCAATTTAACATAAAATATTAAGATGGAAGCATCATAGGCGGAAAAATGAGAAAATCAGTGATACTTCATGACCACCTCCGAAGCAGTCCTTCTGGTTCTCCAGGCAGC
>JAAZHD010000346.1 GCA_012510895.1 Clostridiales bacterium | reverse complement strand
GTATAGTCTCTTCATGGTCGTTTTGGTTATGGCCAGTTGCTATCTTCTGGGCGTCAACTTGCTCCTTAACTTTCCTAAAAAAATCGTATCTAACGCACCGAGCCGCATCTTCAGGAGAAAGGCCAGATTTTTTAGCATATGAAGGCACATCGACTTTATCACTAAAAAACGGAATATTCCAATTGTAACACAAAGTCTCTACAAAACGTGCATCTTCCTCCGATTCTTTTCC
Organism: Clostridiales bacterium; assembly: GCA_012510895.1. Lineage (GTDB taxonomy): Bacteria > Bacillota > Clostridia > Caldicoprobacterales > DTU083 > JAAZHD01. Next base: position 1,612 of record JAAZHD010000346.1, on the reverse strand, counting down.
GCGAAACATGTGGTCAAGGTGTGCTACATATAGAAAAACTCCCAACTCATTTCGAAATTTATTAAAAAGATGGAGTAGACAAACAGAGTCTGGCCCGCCGGAAACTCCAACAATTATTTTATCGCCCTTTTTAACCATATTGTATTTTTTTATGGTTTTTAAAAATTGTTTTTCGATATTCATTGTGTTAGTTTCTTCCTACTCTTCCTACATTTCTTTTCATACTTAATCAACTACAGCCATTATATCTTGCACATTTTCAAGCCAAGTCGCTCTACCTCTCTTTCAAAGACCTCTTGCGACCTTTGCTGCATTAGTAAAAAAAATATCGCCATCTTCAGAATTTTTATAGGAGTCATAATCTGACCTTTGCCTGTGATCTTCAAATAACATCTTTTATCCCTATTTTCTTACTTATATTATATTTTTTACAAAGCAAAATATCAAATTTCTCCATGAATATAAAAAACGTCATAAAACTTACCTTTTCTCCCATATGCTACCTACAAGTACGGTCATATCATCTCTGATGCTGTTTTGCTCTTTTGCCTTTTTCAATATCTTTTCGGCCATATCTTGGGGATTTGTAGTTTTTGTTTCAAGTAATAATTTCTTGAGTACATCCTCACCATTTTGTTTCTCGGAAAAAGCATCTATAACTCCATCAGTTACCATAATCACCATATCGCCAGCTCGAACAGTTTTTTCTGTAACTTTAGGCGCTATTTCATCAATTATACCTACAGGTAGACTCCCTCCTCTTATCATCTCTCCTCTATTGCGATACTTTATGAAACTAACCGGTGCACCGGCCTTGATAAATTTTATTTTTCCACTGGCCGTATCTATAAGTGCGGCATCTATAGTGGAGAAACCTTCATCAGTATTGGTGGCAATCATAGCCAAATTAGTCACTTTTAAAGCTGTTTCTTGATTATATCCCGCTTCCAACAGTCGTTCAAGTAAAGCAAGTGTCTTTTCGCTGTGTGAGGCAGCATTTTTGCCCACTCCCATTCCATCACATAAGGCCAGCAAAAATCTTCCTTCTTCAAATTTCATAAATGAAAATCCGTCCCCAGAGACACTCTGTCCTTCTTTAGCCACTCCAGCTACTCCCACAGACACCTCAAGAGTTCCGTTTGTTACAACTTTTAAACGGCACTTTAAGCTCCCGCTCTTTATGGGACAATCAATTACTTTGGTACTAACCTTCCTCCCCAACACATCCGATGCAGCTAAGGGAATGAGCATGTCACAGTGCTTATTATTTATGCACGGAGGTTTTACAATATTTATATAAAATCTACGGTTGCTGTAATCAGTATATATTCTTTCTACGCTGATGCCCAGCTGAGAAAGCTTTTCAGTAAGCTCACCGTCTATATTTCGCTCATATTCTTCTTCCCATTTACCTTCAGCCAAAGCTTTGATTATTTCTGCAGTTTTTGCAAAATGTAATTGGGTAAGTTCTTGACTTGTTTTTATTATTTTCTCCATTTGATATTTCACTTTAAAAATATCACTTTGTTCTTTTACTATTTTTTTAATACTTTCAGTTTTACCACATCGAGATTTAAATAAAAAGGGAATGGTTTTTTTATCACTAAGCCCT
>JAAZHD010000345.1 GCA_012510895.1 Clostridiales bacterium | reverse complement strand
GGCCTGTCCTGTACTAATGCTGTTTTAACACCCTTTCTTGCAGCAGCCAGAGCACAGCATAGGCCAGCGAGCCCGCCGCCTGCTACAACCAACTCATAACTCATATGTTTGGCTTTTCTCATTAATCCTGTCACCTTCCTGATTTGATTCTGAATAGCCCTCAAACACTCAGAAAATACTCTTTTTGCGGCATAATATCTGAACTCTTAATGCCACTAAATTTTTCTGCAATAATGCGGTTTTCCCGAATCAGTTTAGCCCTTTCACAGGGTTCTTTACAGTGATCAAGCAGATCATAAACTGGTATCACTACAGAGGACTGATCCGGCTGCATAACAGTTTTAAGTACAGAAAAACCAATCTTTTCCACCTTGGTTCCAGTGTCACACTTACTAAGGTACAAGTTCAGCAGAATAGAGTATTCTGTAAGCGTCCCAGTCTCATTCGGGTTAACACCCAATGTGGTGATAAAGTTGCCGAGGCAATAGGCAACAGGTGTATTGTTCTTCATTTCAAACTTATGAACAACATGAGGATGGTTTCCAATAATCGCATCAACACCTGCATCACAAAGCCACTGAACCAGATAGACTGTATATGGGTCAGGTTCAGGATTGTACTGTCCTCCGCTGTGCATGCACATTATTACATAATCGGCTCCATCCCTCCTGCAACGGTCAATGTCACCCTTCAACTGCTCTAAATAAGGCTGAATACTCTCTTTATATATTACATTATCTTTTTTATACAGTTCATTTACTTCTTTTCCTATCTTTTCCATGCTTTGAAGCAAATGTATGGAACCCGGAAGTTTTTCCTGAGGTTGAAACAGATTAACCATATATTTTTGTTCAGGTTTCAGGAACCTGTGGTTAGCAAAGGCATTGGTTCCGTATGTATAAGCTAAGAAGCCTACGCGAATTCCCTTAATATCTGCTATAAAGCTTTTGTCCCGCTCTTCCCTGGAAGAATAAGTGCCAATATGGGGAAGCTTAATTGAATCGAGAGATTCAATATTGTTAAGCAAACCTTGAGTACCTCGATCCAAACAGTGATTATTGGCTGTAGATACCAGATTGAATCCGCTTCTTACCAGCTCTTCGGCAAAAGGCAATGGTGTATTAAAGGAATACATTTCATTGGTATATCCCAATTCCTCCCCTGCTATTACCGTTTCAAGATTCCCTACCAGATAATCACACGACTGTAATTCATTTTTTATTAGCTTAAAGACCTTGGCATAATTATAGCTGTCCCCATGTCTGCAGGCCTCTGTTTGGGCAGATTTACACATTATGTCACCTGTAAAAGATATTTTTATTTGACTTGATTTCATGATCTTCTACTCCCGGTTATCAAATATCTTACTTGTATATTGGTTTTTATGAGTCCATCCTGATGAGATTTGTATACTGCTGGCATAATAAGATTATAAGACTCTGAACCAATAAATACAAGCTGCAATTAAAAAACCGCCTTTCAGCGCCTTAACAGGACTGGCTGCTGAAAAACGGTTTAAATTTACCCTTATTTACCTGGCCTTGACCTTTGATTTTAATACTTGGTATCCCAGGGCAGTAATTGCATTCTCTATATCCTCAATTGAAATCTTATCAGAATCAAAATCCAGTTTTACCTTGCTCGAGTTAAAAAGAATCTTTGCACTATCCTTATCAACACCATCCAGAGATTTGATCGCACCTTCTATTTTCTGAACACATGATGGACAAGTCAAAGGCTCCAATTGGATAATCGCATTTTTCATTCTCATCCCTCCTTTTATTCATCTCCGCATTTGTATTATATTCTTTTATTCCATTGTAATAATTGATTTACATCAAGTTTCTCAGTTGTTACTTAATCTATACCGAAGGAGTCTCATTCCATTCAATATTACGATAAGAATACTTGCCTCGTGTACCAGCATACCGATTGACATATTCATCCACTGACTGAAAAAGACAGCGGTCAGCAGCACCAGTACGACACCCACGGCAATAATAATATTCTGAAGCATGTTGGCAGCTGTTGCCTTTGTCAATCCCAGTGCATGCGGCAAACGGCTGAAGTCAGAATTCATCAAAACAACATCTGACGTCTCAATAGCCACGTCCGTACCGCCTCCCATGGCAATGCCTATATCAGCCAAAGCCAGTGAAGGGCTGTCGTTAACTCCATCTCCGACGAAGGCCACAATCTGACCGTCCTTCTGCAATTTATCTATATATGCCGATTTATCTTCCGGCAGCATATTACCATGTGCTTCTGTAAGTCCCAACTCTTCAGCAACCAGATCAACGGTTCCCTGATTGTCCCCGGAAAGAACTATTAAATTTTTCACTCCCAGCTTTTTCAGTCTTTGAAGGTCCTCTTTTACTCTTGGACGGATCTGATCACGAATTCCCATAAGCAGTTGCAATTCACCGTCTATTGCGGTCAGCACAAGAGAGTTGCCTTTTCTTTCAAAGCGGTCAATGTCATCCCTTGCTTTCTGGTTTAATATAATATTTTCTTTTTCCATTAGTGCAACATTGCCCACTGCAACCCGGCGCCCATCTATCTGAGCTACAATGCCGCCGCCTTTAATGACATCTGTATTTTCAACATGATACTGCTTTGTATCTCCGATATATTCAACCACTGCCTTCGCCAGCGGATGGTCAGATTCACGTTCTACACTTGCCAGATAACTCAATGCTTCATCTGTATCATTCGTATATGACTCCATATCAGCCACTTTAGGGTTTCCTATGGTTAAAGTACCTGTTTTGTCAAATACCACTGCGTCCACTTTGCTGAAATCCTGAATTACTTCGCTGCCTTTCAGCAAAACACCGTTGCGCGCACCGTTGCCAATTCCGGCTACATTTGAAACAGGAACGCCGATAACCAAAGCTCCGGGGCAGCCCAATACCAATATGGTTATAGCGAGCTCAATATCCTGTAAAAAAAGCCATACTATGAATGCAAGAACCAGCACAGCAGGTGTGTAATATTTGGAAAACCTGTCAATGAACCGTTCTGCTTCAGATTTTGAATCCTGGGCTTCTTCAACAAGTTCAATTATTCTGCCGAAGGTTGTATCTTCGCCAACTCGATTCGCCACAATTTTTATGGTTCCGTTTTCTAAAATGGTGCCGGCATAAACCCCCGATTCCACCTTTTTGCCTACCGGCACGGATTCTCCGGTAATGCTTGCCTCATTAACATAGCCTTCGCCTGATATAACCTTTCCATCAACCGGAATTTTGGCTCCGGTTTTTACCAGCAATATATCTCCCACTTCTACCTCATCAACGTCAACTTCTTCGAATTCTCCGTTTTCCTTCAGTTTAAAGGCGCTTTCCGGCGCCATCTCTATCAATTCCTTGATCGCAGATCGTGTCTTGTTAAGAGTACGCTGTTCCAAAAAGGCTCCAAATAAGAATAAAAAGGTAACTATCGCTGATTCCTCAAAATTTCTTATAATAAAAGCCCCTGATACCGCTATGGTAACCAAAACATCAATACTTACTACTTTTACTTTTAAGGCCTGGTATGCTTGTATGGCAATAGGTACCAGGCCTAAAATCGAGGCAATAATTAAACCCCAACTGAAAACTGCTTCACTTTTAAAACCAACCTTGCCGATAAATGCGGCTGCAATCAGAATACCGCTTATCAGCATTACCTGATTTCTTTTGCTTAGTATCCATCTCTGCATAAAGCATCACCTTCTTGCTGCATTGCCCTTATTATGCATGATACGCCATGTCTGCTTCAGCCAGCATGTTATAAACTGCCTCATAAGTTTCACATACATCTCCCGGCACAGTATAGTTATCAGTAATTATGCGCAGCTGTTCGAATTCCTGGTTCAAATCAGGCTTTTCTTCTCCTGCTTCCTTAACCTTCTTATTTATGATTTCAAATAACTCAAGTACTTCATAAAATTCGGGATGATGCTTTCCATGTACCCGTGCAACTATTGGCACATATTGTTCCAAAGTTTTAAAATTACGATCTTTCACTTCATAAAAGTTTGCTTGTTTAGCCATATGTTCCCCTGCTTTCTATATATTTTCCCTTAATGACAGTTCCATTTTAACAAGAAGGTGCAATAAAAACATTGATCTAAATCAATAATTCGCATTAAAACTTTTTTCTGATAGCAGGGCAGCCGTCAAATCCAGGGGATCCATAACCTTGCCATCTTTATATACACGCATATTTCCTGAGGAAATTTCATCCATAACTATAATATTTCCATCATTATCCATACCAAATTCCAGTTTAATATCGTAAAGCTCAAGGCCTCTTTTCTGAAGGAACTCATATATCAGAGCAGTAATTTTCCGGGTTATGGATTTGATTTCAAAAAATTGTTCAGCAGTCATAATGCCCAAGGCCTCCAAACCTTCGACGGTGATCAACGGGTCTCCTCTTCTGTCATCTTTTAACGTAGCTTCCACATAAGCGTTTAATTTATCTCCTTCTTGCACATAAGCACCATAACGGCGCAGAAAGCTTCCTACCGCCCTGTAGCGGCAAATTATCTCAAGCCCATTGCCAAAAGGTTTTACTGCTTTTACATCCATAGTCCTGTTTTCTATATCTTCGCTGACATAATGAGTAGCGATTCCTGCCT
>JAAZHD010000344.1 GCA_012510895.1 Clostridiales bacterium | reverse complement strand
GTTCTGGTATTGCCTGCACTATGGGTTACATCCATTTATTTCTAAAATAAATATAAATGTATAAGAAAAGTGAATAGAACAATGAATTATCCGCCAATTACCATATTATATATTATTATATAAACAAAAAATCGTCAACTCACTTAAAAATTTTTCGTCCAGATGCATATAAAAATCGTGTTTATTTGTATGAGAACGTCAATTCATTGGTACCTGTGGACTTTCCATCGATGGCTATCTGATATTTTAAATTCAGTTTTCCCTCTGTGTCTCCAAGTGCATGTTCAATTTGCGTTGGATAGATTTCCATTTGAACAGCTCCATAAGGCGTTAAAAGACTCTTGGCATATTTTTTGCCACTTTCAAAAAGTAGGGAAGAGTAGGAAGTACCGGTACGTTCAAATGATACAGCATTATCGTTAATTGATATTCGTGCAGTGGTGCCTTCTATTCCTGAAATTTCACTTTCCTCATATTCTATATGATAAACGCCGTTTTCCTGAAACAAGCGGCCTTCTGTTATCAATTGCACCTTAATATTTTCTCCGTTTTCATCTTTATGGCTTCCTTCTATTGTCAGCAATATTTTCTTATCCATTAACCTCACTCCCTGAAAATGACCCTTATGAATGCATTGTATATTTTTCCATCAGCAATAATTCCATAATGTTCTGATATTATAATTAATATTTCTCAATGTCAATACACTCAGCAGTTATTTCTTCATTCATAAAGTGACTTCCGATTTTCTGGAACCCCTGACCGAAATCGCTGACATAATAAGAAATGCTTCCGCCCTTATCATTCAAACCCTGCATTTCACTTAAAAGCTCGCTTACCCGCCGGGCAGTATTGACTGCAGGATTAATCAGGACAACTCCGGAACCCATAACTGACGAAATTGTTTTTTCCAAAAGGGGATAATGGGTGCAGCCTAAAACCAAAGTATCAATCTGCTGCTTTCGCATCTCCCTTAAATACCGCTCTGCTGTAAGATAAGCCACTCCGGTATTGCTCCATCCCTCTTCCACTATGGGCACGAAAAGGGGGCAGGCCTGAGCAAATACCGAGATTTCAGGCTCTTTCTTCTTAATGGAATAAGTATATGCATTGCTTCGAATAGTCCCTGTAGTGCCTATCACCCCTATCCTTTTATTTTTGGTTGCTTCCACTGCTGCCGTTGCTCCCGGTTCTATGACGCCGACCAAAGGCAGATCGAACATGGTTTTAAGTGAATCATAACTCCCTGCGCTGACGGTATTGCAGGCTATAACAGCCATTTTTATATTTTTGCTTAATAAAAAGCGGATACTCTGGGCTGAATATTTTGTTACTATATCCCTTGAACGTGTGCCATAAGGAATTCGGGCCGTGTCTCCGAAATAAACAATATCTTCATTTGGCAGCACCTTCATCAATTCTTTAACAACAGTCAGACCCCCAAGGCCTGAATCAAACACACCGATGGGGCCATTGTCCATGCTGTCACCTTCCTTCATACCCCTATTCTACTATGCATAAATTCAGAATACAACCATTTACTCTATTATATTCAGAACATTAAATTCTAAGAAGGGACTACATGGTGAGAGTGCCGTTCTCAGTGTCAATAATTTGTAAAATATCTGCTTCCTGACCGGTATTGGCGTCAATATACACAATAAATCTTTTCCGGTCAAGTTCCCCTTTAAATTCATAACATAATCTTTCCTGCTTTCCCTTGGTGGGAATGACAGCCAATCGGGATGAAGTAATGTTCAGGGCGGGGTTTACCAGCTGCTTTGCTTCTTCCATGGTAAGTTCAGGTTCATCAAACTTGCGCTGCTTGTGAGCAAGCAGATAATTTCTGGCTTCCAGCCCGTAAATTTCACCGTCATCAAGTGCTATTTTAACTTTGACTAAATCCGGATAAATAATAATATCGTCCTGTACACGGGCAAAATTAATGGTGGCGACTCCCTGGTGGGTTTGCTGATATGTGGGCGTCATATTTGTATAACCATTATCCTCCAGGAATCTTTCGGCCTTTTCCACTGCCTCTTCTACAGACAGTTCCGGACTCTCCGACTGATGCTGGCCCAGCATATGGACCACCCTTCCCCCTTTTTTGCTTACTGAAATATAAATAGGGTTTTCCTCGTCCTCCCTGACCCAGACCTGGAATCCCCAGGTATCCAGTATGCCGTTTTCACTGTTATATGATGTTTCCACCTTCACAGCTCTGTCACTGCCTATCATTTTAAGGGCAGCATCCCTGGCCTGCTGTTCTGTTACCTCTGGCTCTTTAAGTATATCACCGTCAGCCTGATCCAAGGTCTCGGAAAAAGGCCCGTCATAGATCAGGGTAGGATAATCCATGCTTGTATTCTGAATGTTAACAAACTCTGTAGTGTATATATCATCCGAAGCTTCATAAAAATCCGCATCTCGGTTTGCCAGCATGCTGTTCCAGCCAATTTGGCCTGCCGCAATCTCTTCATTCAACCGGCTTAATTCTCCATGCAGCTTTGCTGCATTATCATGCAGGCTTTTTAAATTTCTGATTTCTTCCAGGTTTATGGTTTTTCCTTCTGATACCTTCTGATAAAGATAAAAACTGTAATCAGCAAGTTGGTTCAGGAATTTGGATGTTCCGGCCAGTGCAACGTGAGAAATGGGAAGCTGCCCCAATTCATCCCGGGCAGCATTGGCCTGCCGGCACACCTCCGACAATAATACAGTATGCTGACTTCGATCGCCGCTGACCATAAGCTTTGCCAGTTTGTTCTCCACATTGCCTACGTTTCCTACCAGTTCGTAAAAAGACTTCTGATAAATATTTTCCATATGGGTGCTGTATTCCTGGTTTAATCTGTATTGGCTGTATCCCCAGCCGGCTGTAATAAGAAAGGCAAAGGCTAAAATTATCGGTAGTATCCATCTTCTCATCAGATTTGCTCCTTTCAGGTGGCAAAGACATGTCTGCCGATAGTTATATGGACCGGTCTGCTCCATATCCATTTGCTGGTAGCTGTGGCAGGGTTATAATAATATATTGCTCCATAGGTAGGATCCCATCCGTTAAGGGCATCTCTGGCTGCCCGAATTGACTCTTCATCGGGCGTTAAGTTAATCTGGCCGTCCGCAACTGCTGTAAATGCCAAAGGCTGATAAATGACCCCCGCAATGGTATTAGGAAAATCCGGGTGCTTTACCCGGTTAAGAACAACCGCACCAATTGCCACCTTTCCCACATAGGGTTCTCCCCTGGCTTCTCCGTGGATAATCCTGGCCAGAAGATACACATCATTGGAATTTATATTCTGAACATTGGAAGGAGCTCGGGATTGACCACTCTGCACTGCAGGAGGGGAGGAAGTTAATTGAATGCCTAAAGCATTGGCAGTCTGAGGCCCAATCACACCGTCCTGCACAAGGCCGTTTTTCCGCTGAAAATAAACAACAGCATTATAGGTAGCCTGCTCAAAAATCCCGTCTATGGGGCCGTCATAATAACCCCACTGTTTCAACTTTCGCTGCACCTCAGCTACCTTATCTCCTCTGGAACCCCAGTATAAAATGGCCGCCTCTGCAGACGGGCCTGTCTTCATATAATGCTGAATGGTAATTATATAGCAGAATATCAGGAGAACTAAAATTGGAATCAGCAAAAGTCTCCTTTTTTGTTTCATTCTTTTCTTCCTTTCTGACACCTGGGATATAACTATTTTTTACCTTAAATGAAAATGATATGCATACGAATCATGGAAAAATATCACCGATCCAGTTTATAAAGCTGTCCCAAAATTTGGCTATTTTAAATGTATACTCTACATTTATTTCTGAATTGTTGCCTTCTCCGCCTGCAACACTGTAATCCGGCTGGCCGTCCGTCTTATATGAGTCCGTTTCAATTACCGTCCCGGAAGAAACATCTACAAAGCATAAAGGCGGGAACATTACGCACCACCAATTAGCACCCTTTCCTTCTCCGATTACAACCCGCAGAGCTTCATAATCCCCGGCCGGATAGACCTCTCTGCCGTATACCCTGGTTGGAAAGGGGTAAATTCCCATCTGCGCATCCACCTCATATTCATAACCTTGCTTTATAATCTCTTGTGAGGCAATACGCCGAAACTCTTCCTTTTCAGCCTGTATTAATTCCCTTGCATCATCAATTGTCCGGGCGCTCCGGAGTTTGTTTCCAAAGGCAAGAAGGAGGCTGTCCCGCACCTTGTATTTTAGTAACTGATCTTCCTGAGAATCGCTGTTGGCAATTACATGTAACCGAATCAGATTTTCCTGTGCCGCAGGTTTATGCTTTTGCGTATGAAATGCAACAGAAATAAACAGTATAGCAGCTATAACCAGTGCCCATTCTTTTCTCATCATGATAAAACCCCCGTATCTTGATTCCTATTAGGGATTATTGACAAGTTACAGGGGTTTATACATACATATTAATAAAAAATATAATTCCAAATTCTATTTTTCAGCTTCTAACCTCCGGCTACGAT
>JAAZHD010000343.1 GCA_012510895.1 Clostridiales bacterium | reverse complement strand
CGGGGACTGTATGTTCAATATGGAGGCACCACATATAATGTCGGCGACAAGGTAATGCAAATAAAGAATAACTATGTTAAAAACGTATTTAACGGGGACATTGGATTCATTGAGGATATTAACAGGGAGGACCAGGTCATCCGCATTGTCTTTGATAGCAGGCCTGTGGAATACGACTTTACTGAACTTGATGAAGTGGTTTTGGCCTATGCTTCTACCGTTCATAAGAGTCAGGGCAGTGAGTATCCCATTGTAGTGGCGCCTCTGACTACCCAGCACTACATGATGCTTCAGCGGAACCTTCTCTATACCTGCATTACCAGGGCAAAAAAGGTTTTTGTCCTGATTGGAACCAAAAAAGCTGTTGCCATGGCTATCAAGAATAATAAGATTGCAAAGCGGAACACCATGCTGGCTAAGCGAATCGGTGAATCCGGCTCCGACAAAGGTGAAATAAGTTTGCTTAACTAAAGTTTTTATAAGAATTGGCTTAATATATTAAATTATTATAAGGAGGGTGCAGTTATGGATTATGGATTACAGCTTTACAGCATTCGCGACATTACAAAGGATGACCTGGAGGGTGCCCTGGCTCAGACAGCGGAAATAGGCTATACCTATGTTGAATTTGCTGGTTTTTTCGGGCATCCGGCCGATGAAGTGGCTGCCATGCTTGAAAAAACCGGCCTGAAAACCTGGGGCACTCATTCAGACTGGAGGGATCTTGTTAAGAACTTTGAAGAAACGGTTGCTTATCACAAAACCATAGGAAACAAAAACTTTATAGTGCCGGGCACTGATCTTTGGACCAGGGACAAGATGGATGAGTTTATTGCCTATGCAAATGAGCTTCAGCCCATACTGACGAAAGAGGGCATGACCTGTGGTTTTCACAATCACTCCCGGGAATTTTATGACACGGAAGAAGTATATATTCCCTTTCAGGAACTTGTTGAGAAAACGAATATAAAACTTGAACTGGATACCTATTGGGCATATGCGGCTAAAGAGGATCCTGTGGCATTCATGGAAAAATATAAGGACCGAATTCATTTTATACATATCAAGGACGGCGATGCGGATGGGAATGGAAAACCTTTGGGACTGGGCACTGCTCCGGTAGTTCAGGTCTATAAAAAAGCCCGTGAACTTGGCATTCCCATGGTAGTAGAAAGCGAAACGCTGACTCCCAGCGGTATTCATGAGGCCAGAGTCTGCTTCGAATATTTAAAGAAACTGGAAAAGGATTATTAATATCACGGCATTTTGCAGGTGATATAAATGAAATTTCCCGACAGCATTTTTTACAATATTAAGGATAAAAAAGTTCTGGAGGCTGTTAATTCAATCCCGAGAGAATTATTTGTGCCCGAGTGGCTAAAAGACATTGCCTATATAGACAGTCCTCTGCCTATTGGCTGCGGACAAACCATATCACAGCCGTCCCTGGTTGCTTACATGACACAGCTTCTGGAACTGACAGGGAAAGAAAAAGTGCTGGAAATTGGGACGGGTTCAGGATACCAGACTGCACTGCTGGCCAGGCTTGCCCGTGAAGTATATACCATTGAAATTATTGAAGAGCTTCATCTAAAGGCTAAAAAGCTGCTGGGCAGGCTTGGCATGGACAATGTGATGTATAAACTGGGCAGCGGTTATGAAGGCTGGGAAGAATATGCACCCTTTGACAGGATTATAGTCACGGCAGCGCCGCCTGAAATTCCCGGCATTCTATTGGAACAGCTGGCTATAAGCGGCCGTATGGTAGTGCCGGTGGGTGATGAAAACCAGACCCAGATCCTGAAGTTAATAATTAAGGAAAATGACAGAATCATAGAAAAGGACATGCAGTATGTCAGATTTGTACCCATGGTAGCAAAAGAGCCAAAGGATGGCATGGAAGGAAAGGAGTAGTATTATGAAAAAAGCTATAAATGCCTGGTCCGTTCCCGGTGATGTTTCCTTTGAAGAGATGTTCCGTCAGATCTCTGCCGCCGGTTTCGACGGCATTGAGCTTAATGTGGATGCAGAAGGCAGTTCTGCCCATTCACTGACAATGAACACAGGCAAGGAAACAATTAACAAGATAAACGATCTGATTGAAAAATACAACCTGAAAGTCTGCAGCATTTCCACTTCATTAACAGCAGGCAAGCTGAGCTCCAAAAATAAAGATGACAGGGAGTTCGCAAAGAACCTGATCCGCAAGCAAATTGAATGTGCAGCAGCTTTGGGGGCAGACGGAATTCTGACGGTTCCCGGCGGCATGTCAGAAACGGTTTCTTTGTTGGAAGCATGTGAAGTTTCGTTTAAAACCCTGGAAGAACTAAAACCGGAAATCGAGGATGCAAAAATCCATGTTGGTTTGGAAAATGTCTGGAACGGATTTTTTACATCTCCATTTTTTATGAGGGATTATATCGATCAGCTGGATTGTGCATATATCGGCGCTTATTTTGATGTAGGAAATGTTATTGCTTTTTCAGATGCGGAATACTGGATTGAAATTTTGGATAAGCGCATATGCAAAATTCATGTCAAGGACTTTAAACGTTCAGGCGGGCTTAACCGCGGAGGAAGTTTCGTGAATCTGCTGGAAGGAGATGTCCGCTGGGAAAAGGTGATCCCTGCACTTAAGAAGGCCGGATTTAACGGGTTTCTCACAGCCGAGCTGGGCATAATGCCCCACTGCCCTGATTACCTTTATACAATAACATCCAAAGCTTTGGATATTATATTAAAATATGAAGGGGAAGATATAAAATGAAAAAACTTGCAATGATTGGATGCGGAGGAATCGGCGGGTATCATCTTAACCACTTCCTGCAATTTGATGATATTGAACTGGCAGGCTTTTGCGACATAATTCCGGAACGGGCAGAGGACTTTGTCAAAAAGGCCGGAAGCGGAAAGGCCTATACTGACTTCAGGGAAATGTATGATGAAGTAAAGCCGGATATGATCTTTATCTGCGTTCCGCCGACAGAGCATGGAGATATTGAATTTGAAGCCATTAAAAGAGGCATTCCGTTTTTTGCTGAAAAACCCGTCGCTCTGGATCTGGATCTGGCCAGAAGAATCCGGGACGAGGTTGAAAAAGCCGGACTTATTACAGCTGTAGGCTTCCAATGCCGCTACAGCAATCTGGTAGGGCCCAATAAACAGTTTATTAATGACAAGCAGATCGTATTCGTGGATGCAACCCGTTTCGGCGGAGTTCCGGGCACCCCCTGGTTTAAGGTAAAATCCTTGTCGGGAGGGCAGATAGTAGAACAGACCATCCATCAATATGATATAATCCGCTATGTATTTGATGAACCAGAAATGGTGTTTACCTTGGGAGCCAGAGGTTTTATAACCGAGATTGAAGGTTATGATACAGATGATGTATCTGCAACAGTAGTAAAATTCCGCAGCGGTGCTCTGGCTGCAATTTCTACAGGACTCTATGCTACAAGCGGAGATGCATTTGACAGCAAAATCGTATTCAGCGCCCGGGATGCAAGGGCAGAACTCCGCATATTGAGAGATCTTAAATTATACGGCTATGGTGACAGGCCTGCTGAGGAGGACAAGAAGGAAGAAAAAGAAGGCTTTGTCATTAAAAACGACGGCGGCTTTGCTGATTCAGGATCCGGAGAAATTGTATACAAGGATGAGGGCAAAGCCGGTATCATGTGTGACCGCACCTTTATTGATGCAGTATTGACCGGGGACGGTTCCAGGATTCGCTCCCCCTATGCAGATGCAGTAAAGTCTCTGGAATTTACCCTGGCATGCAACAAGTCAATGGAAACCGGTCAGCCGGTTATGATAAATTTCGATAAATAAGAGAAATTATGGTCAACCATCCGGGAACAGTTCATACCGGATGGTTTTCTTTGTTTATCCGCGTTATAAATGAAAATATATGAAGGTGAACAGATGCCCTTTGTATGTTATAATTATAGTGTTGTGCAGCTTTTGATCAGGCATGAATGACAAATTCATTAATGCAGTTAAATAATGCAAATGAATTAAGTGTTAATGAAAAGAGGTAACAAAAATTGCAGTATTACAGATATGATACCCACGTTCATACAAATGAGGTCAGCCCCTGCGGCAAGGTTCCGGCAGCAGAGGTGGTAAGGCTTTATCATGAAGCGGGTTTTCAGGGTATTTTTATAACAGACCATTATTTTAATGGTTTAACTGAGAAGTTTGGAATCTGGGAAGAAGCAGCGGAATATTACCTGAATGGTTATAGGATTGCAAAGGAAGAAGGACAGAAGCTGGGAATGGATATCATTCTTGGAATGGAACTGCGTTTCGATGACTCCTGGAGAGACTATCTGATATTTGGTATTGATGAAGACTTTGTTTATGATAACCCCTATCTTAACCGCTATACCCTGGCATCTTTTCGTGAAAAGTTTAGGAATCATAATATACTAATATTCCAGGCTCATCCTTTCAGGGACAATCTTGAACCGGCGGATGCCGCCCTGTTAGACGGAGTAGAGGTCTTTAACGGCCATCCCCGCCAGGCAAACTATAACGAAAAGGCCTTTGCATACGGTATTGAAAACGGGTTATACTTGTCTGCCGGCACAGATGCCCACAGGACGCAAGATGCAGGCCGGGGGGGCATTCTGATTACAAAGCGCATTTCATCAGGACAGGACATTGTAAGGTTATACCGGGAAAATTATCCGATTGATCTGATGTTAAGAATTAACGGCTGAGGGATTAAAGGCTGAAGAATCAGAAATGGGGTATATCTATGATTGAATATAAGAAAAGCTTTGCCAGCGATAACAATACCATGGTACATCCCAAAATAATGGAGGCTTTGCAGTCGGCCAATGTTGGCCATGTTGTGGCTTACGGGGATGATTCCTATACTGAATCTGCCATAAAACGTTTTAAAGAAATATTTGGTGAGGATATAGAAGTATTCTTTGTTTTTAACGGAACCGGTGCCAATGTAACCGGACTGGCTGCGATGACCATGCCCCATCAGGGAATTATTTGTGCAGAGTCTGCCCATATACAGGTGGATGAATGCGGTGCAGCGGAACGCTTCATCGGCTGCAGGCTGATACCGGTTGAGACAGCTGACGGCAAACTGCGTCCGGAAGACATCGAGCCCTTGCTTGCGGTCAGAGGCGGCCAGCATCATACCCAGCCGGGTGTAGTTTCCATTACCCAAAGCACCGAGATGGGAACTGTATATTCAATAGATGAGCTGAAGACCCTGGTTGACTATGCCCATTCCATGAACCTGACAGTGCATGTTGACGGGGCCAGAATAGCAAATGCAGCTGCCTATCTGAATGTGGATCTTAAATCAATAACGGCGGATGCCGGAATAGATGTTCTGTCCTTCGGCGGCACCAAGAACGGTTTGATGTTCGGGGAAGCTGTAGTGTTTTTCAATAGAACGCTGTCAGAAAACTATAAATATATCAGGAAGCAGGGCATGCAGCTGGCATCCAAAATGCGTTATATTGCAGTACAATTTGAAGCTTTGCTGACCGATGACCTTTGGCTTCGCAATGCACAAAAAGCAAATGCTATGGCCAGACTTCTGGCAAAGGAAGTTGAGGGAATTCCGGAAATTGCCATCACCCAGCCTGTCCAGTCAAACGGAGTATTTGTATCAATGCCAAAGGATGCGGCAGAAAGGCTGCTGGAAAATTACTTCTTCTATCCCTGGAATGAGGAGAAAGGCGAATACAGATGGATGACCTCCTTCGATACGGATGAAGAAGATGTAAGGCAGTTTGCGGAAACGGTAAGAAAAGCATGCCTGCGGCAGGCTTAATTATAAAAACGAATCTATAAGAACCGATAAAAAAAGACGTTTGTTTACGAAACAAACGTCTTTTATTTAAGATTCTCTGAGTTAAATCAAATAACAATTAATTTTATGCTTTGTTGTTGCATCCTAATACGTTAACTATCTTATGCCGTACCAATTCTTTAATGGCTGCTCTTGCAGGTCCGAGATACTTTCTGGGGTCGAAGTCTCCGGGGTTTTCAGCAAAGTGCTTTCTGATGCTTGCGGTCATTGCAAGACGGATATCGGAGTCGATATTGATTTTGCATACAGCCATTGAAGCAGCTTTTCTCAGCATTTCTTCCGGAACGCCCTGTGCACCGGGCATGTCACCGCCGTACTTATTAATTGTTTCTACAAATTCCGGAACTACAGAAGAGGCACCATGAAGAACAATGGGGAAGCCGGGCAGGAGCTTTCCGATTTCTTCAAGAATGTCAAAGCGCAGCCTTGGTTCGCCCTTGAATTTGTAAGCACCGTGGCTGGTTCCGATAGCTATGGCAAGGGAATCAACGCCGGTCCTTTCCACAAATTCCTGTACTTCTTCCGGTCTTGTAAACATGGCATCTTCTTCGCTTACGTTGATATTATCTTCAATGCCTGCCAGACGTCCTAATTCACCTTCTACAACTACTCCTCTATCATGGGCATAATCTACTACCTGCTTGGTAAGTCTGATGTTTTCTTCGAAAGGATATTTGGAACCATCTATCATAACAGAGGTGAAGCCGCCATCTATACATGCTTTACAAATCTCAAAGTCTTCACCATGGTCCAGGTGAAGTACTATGGGGAGCCCTGTTTCTATTTCGGCTGCTTCCACCAATTTCATCAGATATGTATGGCTTGCGTATTTTCTGGCTCCGGCAGAAACCTGCAGAATCAAGGGTGCATTTTCTTCCTTTGCAGCTTCTGTGATTCCCTGGATAATTTCCATATTATTGACGTTGAATGCTCCGATGGCATAACCGCCCTCATAAGCTTTTTTGAACATTTCCGTAGATGTTACGAGAGGCATTATAGAATCACTCCTTTGTTTATTTTAACATTAGTTGGTATTTGTTAGTCAGTATGTAGTTTTTTTATCATACTTCATTGTATCAGAAACAAATGCAAAAATGCAAGTTATATTTCCTTCCGGCTTTCATCCATGCGCTTAAGGGAAACTGCCACAACCATGAGAACTATCAGCAATGCAAGACCCAGGCCGAGACCTGCCCGGAATCCGGATTTGTCTGCTATTATTCCTGCCAGCCAGGGCACAATTCCGGCTCCCAGCGACATGGCGGCAGAAAGTATTCCCGTTGCGGTTCCTGCGGAATCAGGAAAGAGCTTATTGGCATAGGCCAGTCCTGTAGGATGCAGCCCGGAGAGAAATAAACCGGATAGGAATACGCCTATGGCAATCAGGAGAGGATGGCCGGAGTAAATGGCTGCAGGGTAGAAAGCAAGACTGCCGACAGTGCAATACAGGATTATGCGTGAATAGCCGATTCTGTCAGACCAGGCACTGCACAGAAACCTGCCTATAGTAAGGCCCAGATAAAAAATCGTAAGCATGCTGGATCCCAGGAAGGCTGAGTATTCCAGCTGATTCATATAGGTATTGATCCATCCTACCAGGCTGTGGGCGGAACCGTTATATATGAAACTTACAAAAAACAGCAGAAGGAAAACAGGATTAAGCAGAAATGCCCTGAGTTCTATCTTGCTCCTTCCGCTTGTCTCGGCTTCCTTCTTAGTTTTGGGGAAGGGGGAAGCCAGAATGAGAATCATAAACAAAATCCATAAAGCGGCGGCTCCGTAATATACAGCCCGCCATCCAAACTGCCAGGTTAAGATAAGGCCTATAAGCAAGGGGCCGATCAAAGAACCCAGTCCGTAAATTCCGTGAAGGGCGTTCAGAGCTGCACCCCGCCGCTCAGCATTCAATTCTGCAATAAGAGCATTCAGGGATGTGCTCAGGGAACCTCCTGCCATCCCGTTTATAAAGAGAAACAATAATACAAAAGACCAGCTTTTGGTTAAAGCTGTTGCGGCCAGGGCAATTCCCTGCATAAGGCAGCCCAGAACAATAAGGGGTTTTCTTCCTAAAACATCAGAAAGAATTCCGCCCAGCAGAACGCCAAAAAAGGATCCGATCGATCTGAAAGTAAAAACCGCGCCTGCTATAGCCAGGCTTATGTTAAAATCCTGGATCATAAAGGGAAGGGTGGGAGACCGGATTATTGTTACCAGACCCACAAAAAAATACCCCAGATAGCTGACAGAATTCAATATGCCTTTGTTCATTTGAAAACCTTCAATCTTTTTATTTCTGCAGCTTCAGCCAAATGACTTAGTAAATTCATCTGAAGAAACCGTTATTTATACAATAACAATCCGAAAATGGGCTGTCAATTGCGTTAGAAAATTAATTCTCTTCTTTCGCAATTTTATTTCATGAACATATCTTAGTTCATTCCAATGGCCGCCTGATTGTCAACTAGAAAATAATAAAAGTTGACAATATCTCAGTCCTGTTTTAAAATTAAAAAGCTTGTTTTGCCTGATCCGGCAGAATTTATGGAAATGCAT
>JAAZHD010000342.1 GCA_012510895.1 Clostridiales bacterium | reverse complement strand
TTGATGTTGACCACCCCTTCAGCACTGAAGATCTTGACACCATTGAAAAGGAAATGGAGCGCATTGTAAAGGAAGATCTTAAGCTCAGCCGATTTGATCTTCCCAGGGAAGAAGCCGTTCGGTATATGGAAGAAAAGGGTGAATCCTACAAGGTAGAGCTTATAAACGAACTGCCGGAAGATGCAACCATTTCATTTTATACACAGGGTGACTTTACGGATCTGTGCGCCGGACCCCATATAATGTCCACGGGTGCGGTAAAGGCCTTTAAGCTTCTGAGCGTCGCCGGAGCTTACTGGAGGGGAAGTGAAGAAAACAAAATGCTGCAGCGCATTTATGGCATATCCTTCCCGAAGAAGAGTCAGTTAAAGGAATATCTGGACCGGCTTGAGGAAGCGAAGAAAAGAGATCACCGGAAATTGGGCAAGGAACTGGATTTATTCAGTATCCATGAAGAAGGCCCCGGTTTTCCTTTCTTCCATCCCAAGGGAATGGTTGTCCGCAACGAACTTGAAAATTTCTGGAGAAAGGAGCATATCCGCAGAGGTTACGAGGAAATAAAGACTCCCATTATTCTTAATCGGGACTTATGGGTACGCTCCGGACATTGGGATCACTACAAGAAAAATATGTACTTTACTAAAATTGATGAAGGCGACTATGCGGTCAAACCCATGAATTGCCCCGGAGGCATGCTTACTTATAAAAGACGGATCTACAGTTATCGTGATCTGCCGGTTAAAATGGCTGAATTGGGTTTGGTTCACCGGCATGAGCTTTCCGGAGTTCTGCACGGCCTTATGAGAGTGCGCTGCTTCACCCAGGATGATGCCCATATCTTCATGCTGCCTGAGCAGATAAAGGATGAAATAATTAAGGTAATTGACCTGGTAGATTATATTTACAGCCTGTTTGGCTTCAAATACCGGGTGGAACTGTCAACCAGACCGGAAGATGCCATGGGAAGCGTGGAAGACTGGGACAGAGCAACTGCGGCGCTGCGTGAAGCCCTGGAAGAGATAGGACTTGATTACAAGGTTAATGAGGGAGACGGCGCATTCTACGGACCCAAGATCGACTTCCATCTGGAAGACTCTCTGGGACGTTCCTGGCAGTGCGGCACCATTCAGCTGGATTTCCAGATGCCTGAGCGCTTTGATTTAACATATGTAGGGCCTGACGGGGAAAAGCACAGACCGGTTATGATTCACAGGGCGATTTTTGGAAGCCTTGAGCGCTTTATAGCCATTCTGATCGAGCATTTCGCAGGAGCCTTCCCGACCTGGCTGGCGCCTGTACAGGTAAAGCTTCTGTCCATTACCGATCGTTCCAATGAATTTATAAAGCAGCTTCACAGCGAGTTTATAGACAGTGAAATCAGGTCTGAAATGGACCTGGGCAATGAAAAGGTGGGCTTTAAAATCAGGGAAGCGCAGCTTGAGAAAGTTCCGTATATGCTGATAGTGGGCGACAAGGAACTGGAAAACGGCACTGTAGCAGTACGTTCAAGGAAAAAAGGCGATTTGGGCGCTATGAAGCCTGAAGAGTTCAAGGCAATGCTGCAAAAGGAAATAGCTGAAAAATCCCTGTGATATGTGTGTAATATATGAAATATGAAAAATATGCATGAATCAGTTGACAACAGACAATAGTCTGTGGTATTCTTGATGAGCGAACAAGTAGAAGCTATCCACTTCTCACCTTCCGACCCGAGGTCAGGCAAGGTTCAGCAATGATATGTTTTCCTATGCATATTTTGGAGTGGGTAGAATCTGCCCGCTCTTTTTTGTTTGTAAAACAGGGCGCAGGCAGTCGAGGAAGTTGGTAAAGCCGGCTTTCAATTTTACCGGAGGTGAATGAATATTAGTAATAAGGAATTCTCCATCAATGAAGGAATCAAGGCAAAAGAACTGCGGGTGGTAGACAGCAACGGCAATCAGCTGGGTATTATGCCGACTCGCAAGGCACTGGAACTGGCAGACCAGCAGCAGCTGGATCTGGTCTTAATCGCTCCTAAAAGCAATCCTCCCGTAGGAAAGATTATGGACTACGGAAAGTACAGGTTTGAGATTGCCAAAAAGGAGAAGGAAGCACGAAAGAAACAGCGGGTTATCGATGTAAAGGAAATACGTCTGTCTGCTTCCATAGAAGAGCATGATATGGCGGTTAAGGCACGAAATGCGGATAAATTTCTGCGTTCCGGTGACAAGGTAAAAGTGTCTATTCGATTCCGCGGGCGCGAAATGGCCCATCAAGAAGTTGGATATCAGGTAATGGAGAAATTCAAAACGCTTCTGACTGCTGATATGGTTGTAGAAAGACAGCCAAGGCTCGAAGGAAGAAGCATGATCATGATTCTGGCACCACATGAAGGCTAGAGGGGAGGAAAAGACCATATGTCAAAGATGAAAACCCATAAGGGTGCAGCCAAACGCTTCAGCCTGACCAGTACCGGTAAGGTTAAACGTGCAAAAGCGTATAAAAGTCATATTCTGACTAAAAAGACGGCGAAGAGAAAGAGGAATCTCCGCAAGGGTACCTATATCGCCGCACAGGAGGAAAAAAACATCAAGAAACTGATTCCCTATAAGTAATAAATAAAAGGAGGTTGTTCCGATGGCAAGAGTCAAAACTGCAGTAGCTGCCAAGAAGAGACACAAAAAGATCTTAAAGCTTGCCAAGGGCTATTATGGTGCCAGACGAAAGAATTTTCGACCGGCAAACCAGGCCGTTATGAGGGCGTTGGCTTTTTCATATAGAGGAAGAAAAGAAAAAAAGAGAGATTTCAGAAAGCTTTGGATTGCGCGCATTAATGCAGCAGCAAGGCTTAACGGTCTTAGCTACAGCAAGTTCATTAATGGATTGAAAAAAGCTGACATTCAGGTTAACAGAAAGATTTTGGCTGATATGGCAGTTAATGATGCAAAAGGTTTTGCGGAACTGGTTAATATTGCAAAAGAAAAACTGAATGCATAAACAATAAGGGCTCCTGGTTTGGCGCCCTTTTTTAATATTCCCTTATACCCATTACAGCCGGGTTTTATATCAGTACATATAAAGGTTGCAAGAAAGGCAGGTTACGGTAATAGTTGCATGCATAGAGAGACGGTATATACAAGTGCTTCAAATCCTAAAATAAAATACATAAGGAACCTTCTTCAGAAGAAGTACCGGGAGGAGACCGGCTGTTTTCTGATGGAAGGAGAAAAGATGGTAAGCGAAGCCTTCCGTTCCGACTGGAATATTGAGATGGTTGTTTTTTCCAGTGAATGCCGGTTTTCTGAATCTCTGGAGAATATGGCGAAGAACATTGGGGTACCCTGCATATATGTGGATGATAGGGTTTTCAAAACCTTGTCCGACACCAAAACCCCCCAGGGGGTGCTAGCAGTTCTTAAGAAAAAAGAATGGGACAGAAAGCAGCTGATTGACCAGACGAAGGGATTTTTGGCCGTACTTGACGGCATAAGCGACCCCGGAAATCTGGGCACCATTATCCGCACGGTGGAAGGAGTGGGGGGAGGTCTTAAGGGTCCTGAAGGAAATTCCAAAGGTGTGGTTCTCATAAACGGGGGAGTGGAGCTCTATAACCCCAAAGTTGTAAGAGCCACCATGGGATCCCTGCTTCGGGTTCCTGTAATTCGGGAAGAAGATGCAGAGGAATTCTTAAATGAGATTGCAGACAAGGGCTGGCATATAGCTGTAAGCGACTTAAGCGGCGAGGATCTGTTTTCATGGCAGGGCGGTTATAAGAAGACGGCTTTGGTTATCGGCAGCGAGTCACACGGCGTATCCGGGCAGGTAAGGGAAAAAGCCTGCAGCCTGATTAAAATTCCCATGGAGGGCAGTCTGGAATCTCTCAATGCCTCAGTGGCAGCGGGCATAATGATATACGAAATTTTCCGAAAAGAAATAGAAAAGGAAGGCTAATACCTTGAACGGGGTATTTTCCTATGTTATAATTCATGCTATTAAGGTATGTTAACAGGCATAAAATAACAGCCTTCGTCCCAGACATCTCGGGGAGGAAGGTTTTTTCCATATAAGAGAGCCTAAACGGGAGATACACATGGAAATGCGGAAGGAGAAACGCAAATGAAGGATAAGTTGGAACAGATCAGAAAAAATGCCATGGAAGCCTTGAAAGAACTGGATGATTTAAAACAGTTGGAAGAATTCCGCGTAAGAACCCTGGGCAAAAAGGGGGAATTGACCCTGGTACTTCGCGGAATGGGCAGTCTGCCTCCGGAGGAAAGACCGGTAATGGGCCAGTTGGCCAATGAAATCAGGTCTGCCATAGAAAAGGCATTAAGCGAGAAGACTGCTGAACTTAAGAATGCCGCCCTGGAGAAGCGTTTGGAGGCGGAAACCATAGATGTTACCGTTCCGGGAAAAATGCCTAGGCTGGGCAAACTCCATCCTCTTACCACGGTGATGAATGAACTGAAAGCCGTATTTTTAGGAATGGGTTTTGATGTGGCAGAAGGTCCGGAGGTGGAGTGGGACAGCTATAATTTCGATGCTCTGAACACTCCTAAGAACCATCCTGCCAGAGATACCCAGGATACATTTTACATAAATGAGGATATTCTGCTACGTACCCATACTTCACCGGTACAGATCCGTACAATGCTGAAGCAGAAGCCTCCCATAAAGATCATTTGCCCGGGCAGGGTGTACAGGTCCGATGCGGTGGATGCCACTCATTCTCCCATCTTCCATCAGATTGAAGGTCTGGTAGTGGATAAAAATATTACCATGGGCGACCTAAAAGGGGTATTGGATGTTTTCGCCAAGAGGGTATTCGGGCCGAAAACCCAAACCAAATTCCGTCCCCATCATTTTCCCTTCACCGAGCCCAGTGCAGAGGTGGACGTAACCTGCGCCATCTGCCACGGAGAAGGCTGCCGCGTATGTTCCTACACAGGCTGGATTGAAATTCTGGGTGCAGGCATGGTGCATCCCAATGTGCTTAGTTACTGCAACATTGATCCGGAGGAATACAGCGGTTTTGCCTTTGGCATGGGGTTGGACAGAATAACTAATTTAATATATGGAATTGATGATATTCGTCTTCTCTTTGAAAACGATATCCGGTTCCTGAAACAGTTTTAGGAGGGAAGAAAGATGTTAGTACCGATCAGCTGGGTTAAAAATTATGTGGAAATCCCGGAAAATGAAAGCCTTAAAGAACTGGCGGATAAGTTAACCATGACCGGTTCCAAGGTGGAAGATATAAAGGTCTTAAGAGAAGAAATATCGAAGGTAGTGGTTGGGAAAATCCTTTCCATAGATCCTCATCCCAATGCGGATAAACTGACTGTATGTCAGGTGGACATAGGTTCTGAAATCATACAGGTTGTAACCGGCGCCGGCAATATTGAAACCGGCCAATTGGTTCCCGTTGCTCTTCATGGTGCCAGGCTTCCAGGCGGGGTGACATTTAAAAAATGAATACTCCGCGGGGTTGAGTCCCATGGTATGATGTGTTCAGGCGAAGAACTGGAGCTTAA
>JAAZHD010000341.1 GCA_012510895.1 Clostridiales bacterium | reverse complement strand
TGAAAATCAGGTTCCAGGGCACGGATTAACTTCCACTCAGGGGTCCGCCAGCCGTGTTTTCTCATCCAGGTACACTCGGTAATATAGAACTCAGGCTCTTTATCTCTCCATTCGCCTCTCATAAGTGGAACAAGGCTTCTTCCGTCAAATTCACCTTTATATTCAATGCCCATTAATTCCAATATTGTCGGCATAAAATCCTTATGCTGGCAGTAATCTGCATGACGCTGACCGGCGGGAACCTTTCCGGGATAGCGGAGAATCAGAGGAATTCTGAGGGTGCAGTCATACAGACCGTGATGATCATAAAAGCATTCATGATCGTGAAGGGTTTCACCATGATCTGAAGTTATAACGATAAGGGTTTCATCCTCAATGCCCAGTTCTTCCACAACAGCAAATATGCTCTTAATGCATGCATCCATATAGGCAACGGCACCGTCATATTGGGCTATAATATATTCCTTATCAGTGCAGCCCGGCGGGAACCATGATTTGAAATAATCAGCAAAGGGTTTGAATTTATATACGGGTTCTAATGATTTGTTTTCCGGATCACACTCATTGCCGCCATAAAAGATTCTTTCAAAAGGCCCCGGCGGCAGATAAGGGGAATGAGGATCCATATGGCGTAAAAACAGGAAAAAGGGTTTATCTCCTGCTGCCAGACGGCGCAGCTCAGGAATGGCAACCTTATTCAAATTTTCAGCTTTCGGACTTCTTCCTTCTTCAAAGGAGCCCCAGCCTGAATAATCAATATATTTATCAAAACCCCTGGATGCCGGGTTTCCTGTAAATCCAATACAAGTTGTATTGTATCCGTTGGCCTTCAGCACCTCTGCCAGAGTGGGGAATTCATCCAGCATTTCACCTTCATGGCGCAGGGCAACCACGTCTGTACCGAAACAATCCTTTCCTGTTAACATAGATGCATAACCCGGTGTGGTGGGTATACTGGGGCTGAATGCATTTTCAAATACTGTGCCGCCCTGTGCAAATTTGTCAATATGGGGGGTGGTAAGGCGGTGATATCCATAAAGACTCATGTGGTCAGACCGTAAGCTATCGATGCCGAAAAACAATAAATTAGGCTTTTTGCTCATTTAATACCTCTCCCTTCTTTTTTCTCCATGTATGTATATTATGTTGATACATGCTGTTATCTGGCGCCCAGCTTTTTCAGGCAGGCGTTCAAATAGCCATAGCTCTCAGCTGCAATTATGCAGACCTCAGGCAGAGATAAATTTCCTGCTCCTATAACCTCCAGGTTCACAGGGCCGGAATATCCGCCGTCCACCATGGCTTTGCAATAGGCAAACAAATCAATATTTCCCCGTCCGCAAGCCTGATTCGGCGGTGTTCCCGGACCGCCTGCCCGTTCAATGCAATCTCGGATATGAATATGCTTAACTCTGTGCAATACCTTGGGAAGAGCTTCTTTAGGATTTTCTCCTGCGCGGTAAATATGACTTGGATCCATATCAATGCCAAAACCCGGTGACTGAATCTCTTCCATTGCGCGAAGGGTTGTAGGTGTGTTATAAATGGATGCCCCTACATGGGCTTTGACACAAAGTGTTACATTATATGTTTCTGCCAGTTCAGACATTTTTCTAAGATGTGCAATAGAATTCTTTATATCCTCTTCTACTCCGGATTTTCCACCCGGACCTACATTAATAATCGGAATGCCGATTTCCGCCCCGGCTTCAAAGGCCTTTTTCAAACGATCCTCATCCAGTGAGGCAACCTCCATGGCTAATAGTTCCAATCCATGATCAGATACCACTTGTTTAATTTCCTGGGCTTGTTCCTTCCACCTGTCTAATTCCAGGTGTTCACACATTCCTTTAATGGCGGAAACTTCAACGCCGTCATAACCTGCAAGTGCAATATGCTTTACTGCTGCAGCAAAATCAAACCCGGAAAAAAGTACTGAATTAACTCCTAGCTTAATCATATTCTCCCTCCCAAACTGCTATTGTCAGAATTTTCTTATGTATATTATAACCCATTAAAAAAAGTACTGTTAGGATAATGTCGGTACTTTTTTATAAAATTCCGTTATAGGGTTTGACTATTTTAAGCTGATTCTGCATAGTTTAAGTTCCTCAATAACGGCTTTCCCGAATTTTGGTACTCTGCGCTCATAGAAACAATATACGGTTTCTTCTCCTGAACATGCAATATCGGCATACCCTCCCACTGGGTCCACTGCTATTTTGTCTGTCCAGCTTTTACAGTCATCCTCACTTAGGCGAAGGGTTAAATTAATTCTGGCATTATCTGCATTATTTGCACAGTTAACAAAAAGAATTTTCCCTCCCTGGGTTTTGCACAGACTGCCGAAGCACATTGGATCGGGCAGCGATTCATCATAAAAGGTTTTTGTAAAATTATCTGTTCCGTTTGGTGAAATGCTGATTCCGCGGTATCTTGGTTCCCCCCGATGACGCATATTTAAAAGAACATTTCCGTTGCTGAGCTGCACGGCTGTTGTTTCGTTTCCGCTGTCAAGATCCGAAATGATACTGCCTCCATGCCATGTGCCGCCGCCGTCATCACTGTAAATGGTTGATACAACAGAAGGGAAGTGCTCTTTTACTCTTCCGGATTCAACCAAAGACCTTCCTTTGGCCAGCCATACCGGCACTATTATTCTTCCATTATCAAGAACTATTCCATGGCCCGGGCCGGATGCAATGACTGTCCAGTCGTACCGGCTGCGGAATTCCTCAAAAGCATATGTGATATCAGCCGGCTCTGAGAAAGTTTCACCATCATCGAAGCTGACCTGATGAAATGCCCTGCTGTAATCCTGATGCCATATAAGATGCACCGAATCTTCATGAGCAATAAGGATAGGATTATTATAAGTAATAGTCCTGTCAGGCGGACCTTTAACTATTATCTTCTTTGAAAATGTCTTTCCCTGGTCAGTGCTCCTTGCAAGTTTAATGTCTATTTTGGCCCAATCGCTGGAATCTGACATTCTAGCTTCATAGCAGCACAGAATAGTCCCTTTTTCGGTTACAATTATACCCGGAATGCGGTACTCCTTGTATCCCCCTTCATTCCATCTTTCCAAGGTAATGCTGCTTTTTACCTTCATAATATTTTTCCCTTCCTTATCCTTTTATTGCCCCCAGCATAACACCCTTTACAAAGTATTTCTGTACAAAAGGATAAACACATATGATAGGCAGTGTTGCTACCACAATACTGGCATATTTTAATTGTATTGCGTAGGCTACTCTTTCAAAAGCATCTTCCATGCCCTCGAGCAGGTCCGGTGAATTCATAAGAAGAATTTTCCTGAGAAAGAGCTGGAGCGGGTGTAGGGTGGAATCTCCCAGATATAACAGGGCTGAAAACCATGCGTTCCAGTGTCCTACAGCATAAAACACAATCAGCACTGCAATAATGGGAGTGGACAGGGGCAGTACGATTTTCAGAAAGATGCTGATATCCGAACAGCCGTCCAGTTTGGCCGACTCCGGAAGGCTGTCGGGTATGGAAGTCTGGAAAAAGGTTCTGGCAATAATCAGGTTCCATGCACTGACCGCCCCCGGGAGCACCATGGCCCATCTGCTATAGTATAAACCCAGATTATTCACCAAAAGGAAGGTTGGAATCAGCCCGCCGTTAAAAAACATGGTTATTGCAATATATATCATAATACCGTTTCGCGCAAAGAATTCCTTTCTGGAAAGGGCATAGGCTCCCATTAAGGTCAGAACAACATTAATGGTGGTTCCCACCACCGTATACCATATGGTATTTCCATAGGAAACCCATATTTCACTATTTTCAAACACAAGATTATAAGAACCCAGGGAAAAGCCCTTAGGCAGAAGCCAAACTTCCTGAGCCAGAACAGCATCCGCATCACTGATGGACATGCTGATTATATAAATAAATGGATAGAGGGTAAGCATCGCAATTATTATCAGGAAACACTCTATTGCAACATCCCATATCCCAATTCTTATATGCTTTTTTTCTTTCAGATTCCGCATCTTTTCCTGTTTACCTTCCTTATCTTTCTAAACAATAATTTTTCTGATTCTCACCATTCAACAAAAAAGCATGGCAGCTTTCACTGTTATAAAGACAAACGGCCCATGGCACCTACCAAAGGCCTATCTGTGTTATTTTCTTGCTTATGCGGTTCACACTGATAAGAAGAATAAAATTCACTACGGAGTTAAACAGCCCGACTGCTGCACCGAAACTGTACTGAGCATCCAGTATCCCGCGCCGATATACATAGGTGGAAATTACATCGGCCACATCATAGGTAGCCGGGCTGTACATCAGGATAATCTTTTCAAACCCCACATTCATCAAGTTCCCAACAGCCAGTATTAACAACATCACTGCCGTGGGCATCAGTCCGGGAATTGTGATATGGCGCATTTCCTGCCATCGGTTGCAGCCATCAATTCTGGCCGCCTCATAGAGATTGGGATCGATGGAAGTAAGTGCTGCCATATAAATGATTGAATTCCAGCCGAAGCTCTGCCATATACCGGATCCAATATATAAAGGACGAAACCATATGGACTCTCCCATAAAATCAATAGGCTCCATGCCCGCTTTTCGAAGTATCTGGTTGACAATGCCATCGGTGGGAGACAAAAAATTAGACAGGATACCCACCATTACAACCAAGGATATGAAATGAGGCAAATAGCTGACAGTCTGTATCATACGCTTTAAGTTCTTTCGCTTCACCTCATTAAGAAGCAAAGCAAATATAATAGGAACAGGAAAACTGAATATCAGACTAAGCACACTAATTGTTAAGGTAGTGATAATCAGCCTCCAGAAAAAGACGGTTTGGATAAACTCCTTAAAC